>NZ_JBFUMG010000093.1:0-12485 GCF_054049495.1 Phyllobacterium sp. P5_D12
GGCCTTTTCCGAACCGGTGAGCACTATGGCGCCGATGGTGTTGTCCTTGTCAAAAGCCTCAAGCGCTTCGGCAAGTTCGGCCAACAACGCTGAGTTCAAGGCGTTGAGCGCTTTGGGGCGATTGAGTTGAATGAAGCCCACCTTTTCGCGCGTCTCGACGATGATATTTTCGTAAGTCATCCGAACTCCTCCAATCATTGCTGACAGACGGGACAATAAAACGTTGAACGCCCACTCTGAACCATGCGCGCCACCGTGCCATGGCAGCCCTTGCGCGGGCAAGGCTGACCTTCGCGGTCATAGACGGAAAAGGAGTGCTGGAAGTAGCCAAGAGCGCCGTCGGCTTGCCTGTAGTCCTTGAGGCTCGATCCGCCCGCCTTGATCGCGTCGCCGATGACAGAGCGAATCGAAGTGGCAAGACGTCTGGACATGTCCGTGGCTGTGCCGTTCTCGCCTGATATGCTCCCGGCCATACGCGATGGCGAAAGTTCAGCCCGCCACAGCGCTTCACACACATATATATTGCCGAGACCGGCTATGAGCTTCTGATCGAGCAATGCGGCTTTCAATGGAGCGGCCTTGTTTGCAAACAACTTCGCCAGAAGCGACCCGTCCAGACGGTTGCCTGTAGGTTCGGTGCCGAGATCCTTGATTAGTGGATGCGCATTGAGCTTGCCGGGTTCGGAGAACAACATAAACCCGAAGCGTCGCGGGTCGTTGTAGATGATGCGTCGCTTGCCGTCTTTCGTGTCCAGATGTAGCACGACATGGTCGTGTGCAACGCTTTTCGATCGGTCATGGTGAAAGGCACCAGGCATATTGCTGCCATCCTCATGTTCGATACGGTAGGAGCCGGACATGCCGAGATGGCTGATCAGGCCAAGACCGTCATCGAGATGCGCAATCAGATATTTGGCGCGTCGTTCGAGCGCCACGATGTGACGACCTGTCAGCCGCTCGGCAAACTGTTCGGGGAAAGGAAAGCGCAGATCGGGACGATTTTGATCGACGGCAAGGATCGTCGAGCCCTCCATGACCGGCTGCAGTCCGCGTTTGACCGTCTCAACTTCTGGTAGCTCAGGCATTTGGAGAGAGGTCTCCGGTTCCCTTCAGGAAACTCTTGCCATGCAAGCCCGGCGCGATACCGAGATGGGCAGCCACCGTTTCTCCAATATCGGCGAAGGTCGGGCGAATACCGAATGAGGCGTGGGGAAGGTCTGGACCGTAGCAGAGGACAGGCACACGTTCGCGCGTATGATCAGTTCCCTTATAGGTCGGGTCGCAGCCGTGATCTGCAGTGAGAACCATAAGATCGCCCAGACGCAGTTTGGCCAATGCCTCCGGCAGCCTCCGGTCGAAGGCTTCCAGCGCTGCCGCGTACCCGGGCACGTCACGCCTATGGCCATAGAGCATGTCGAAATCGACGAAATTGGTGAAGACAAGATCGCCGTCCTGTGCGTCGTCCATGGCGACCAGCGTTTCATCGAAGAGCGCCATATTGCCATTGGCCTTGCGCACCTGGCCAACGCCCTGATGGGCATAGATATCACCGATCTTGCCGATGGCGATCACCATGCGGCCCGCATCTGTCAGCCGGTCCAGCAATGTCGGCTCCGGCGGCGGGACAGAATAATCGCGGCGATTGCCGGTCCGCGTGAAGGTTGCCCGGGTTTCCCCGATAAAAGGCCTTGCGATGACGCGGCCAATATTGAGCGGATCGACAAGCTCGCGAAGAATAGCGCAAAGTTCATAGAGCCGGTCCAAACCGAAATGCACCTCATGCGCGGCAATCTGGATGACGGAATCGGTCGACGTGTAGAATATGGGCTTGCCTGTGCGGATATGCTCCTCACCATATTCATCGATGATGTCCGTCCCGGATGCGTGTTTGTTGCCGAGGATGCCAGGTATCTGTGCACGTTGCATGGCATCTGCTACGAGACTGTCGGGAAATGTCGGAATTTTCTGGGGGAAATAGCCCCAGTTGAACGTAACCGGCACGCCGGCAATCTCCCAATGGCCGGACGGCGTGTCCTTGCCTCGGGATACTTCTTCCGCCGCACCCCATAGTGCGGACGGAGCAAGCGGCTCCGAAGGGAACGGAAGATCTGACGCGAGATTGGCGGCGTGGAAGAGACCGAGTGCCTTCAGGTTCGGCAGCTGGAGTGGACCGGAACGCAGTCCGGCTCGATCGCCGGCTCCGGCTGCGCAGGCTTCGACAATATGACCGAATGTATTTGAACCTTCATCCCCGAACGCCTTTGCATCTGGCGCCCCGCCGATGCCGAAGGAATCGAGTACAAAAAGGAAAGCGCGAGACATGCCTCACTCCGATAGGGTTGTTCCCCACAGATAGGTGAAACTTTGCGCAATGACAAATGTCTGCGATTAGCAGTCTGAACAGGCGACTGATTCACCCTGCCGCACGCGTCCGTAGGCGGTCTTGGGCATGGTTATTCCGATCGCCGAAGTGCCGTTTGCTTTCGTGATCACATTCTTCATATAGAAGGCCATGAGCGGCACATAGCCTATCGACATCTCGACCCGGATCACCGACGTACTCGGGATCAGTAGATTTGGATCAAGAGCCACTGCACTTCCGGCCACATAAGGTTTCGAGTAGACCAGATTGACCTTGCGCCTTGACCACGCAACTGTCGCTACACTGGCTGCAGATATGTCGATGGCGGTGATGGTGATCTGCGGCGTGTCGCGCGTATAGGGCAGAAGCGTCGCCGTTCCGATATCCATGATATCCTTGATATCCGCCTGGGTGATGGTCTGTTGCTGAGTAACCAGATCTGCGACCATGCTGGTGGCACGGCCGAGGTTTTTGTTGAGATCAAGTCCCGCAGTAGCCTCCACGCTACCCATATAGAGCGCGATCATGACAGGCGCGATCAGGGCGAACTCCAGCGCCGCGACACCGCGCCGATCGCGGAGAAAGCTCCGCATCCATTTCAGCAACGAGACTGCGGTCGGTTTTTGTTTGCTATAGGCTTCCATGCGTCACACTTTCGGAAGAATGAAGGAATGCTTGTTTGAAGGTGCCGGTTCAGAGATAGGGTTCGTTTCTCCAGGTCGCGGACGAGAAAAGCAGTATCTTTCCTGTTCCATCGATGGTGGCGATGCGAGGTTTCATGAGATCGGTAAAAATCGGCCAGCGATAAAAGACCCGCAGCTGGTTGATGGTGTTGGCTCCGCCCGGTGCGCTCTTGAATCCAGTCGAATTGACATCGCCACCTGTCTTGAGCGGGATCGTTTTCGGAACGAGGGCGAAGGTGGTGTAGGTGCGCAAATCCACAACCAGGTCGGGACAATTCGCCGCCGGCATCAGCAATCTGGTGCAAACCATTTGCTTCAGCTGAGTCAGATTGAGGGTCTTGATCTCACCGGTGCGTAGCTGGCGTGCAATATCGTCCGTTGCGTTCGCCATGACCTGCTGGGCTGTAAAACTCAGGCTCACCTCGATTACGGCGAAGATCAGCAGGAAGAAGGGCAATGCTATCATCGCGAATTCGATTGCAACCGTCCCTCGCTTGTTGGCGAAGAACCGCGCTGCGATAGACCGGCGCGTGCTCTTCGGCCGGTCGGCAGTGCCAAAGAATTTATGCATTTTCCCGAACATGGTTTCCCCGCGCAATTAGCCCGAAGACAACTCTTACACGTCAGATATTAGAATCTCGTTTGGGGACAACGGCAAATTGCTGGCAATGGATTTACTTTTTCTCAACCCTATCCCGCGTCGACCTAGCCGCCGCCGCCGATTTGCGCGTCGGATGCCTTCTCGGCAGCGGTTTTCTGCGCGGTCTCGCAATAGGGCGTGCACGAAAGCGTCTGGACATAGGCCCGGCGATAGACGCGGGTCGTATTGGCGACGCTACGGCTGACCATGACCTGGTCATCGACGATAGCAGCGCCGTCCGCATCGATGATAACGATATTGGTGATGCCAAAGCCCTTGCCTGTCAGAACGACCGTACGCGAATCCTTGACCACCGCATCGGCAATCTCCGGGTCTCCAACGACCACCGTATCGGCTGGACGGGCGAGTTTGAGGATTCTTGCCTGGTTCATCACGATGTGGATGCCGGTATCGGCCTGCGTTGCCGGCGCAACCGACAAAACTGCAGCCAGGGTCAGCACCGTTGTGAGGACACAGGAACGGATGCTTCGGCTTCTGACGTGAACCATAGGATAGCCCTTCGAAAATTGTTCGGTTAACCATGGCGGGGATTGGTGAAGGAAAGCTTAAATCTTCAAACAGATAATGAAAGTATATGCGAGGCAGCCGTTCCGCTGCGCCTTCGCCGACGAGACTCGCCAGGGCGGTTAAATTTGTAGAAACAGTATAGTTAGAATTTATACCAAATCGGACTGGTATTTTTCATCCTCTGGTGACGTGATTTAAGGTTTCATGGTGGTTTACATTTCCGTAACGGTATTTCTTAAGCCGAATGCAATGAGCGGCACCTACTTTCCATGAGTATTCAGTGACGCAAGAGGCATGAGCGTGAGTTCGACATGAAGCGACCCGTAAAGATCATCTTCGACGTCTTCGCCGATTTTCTGCGCGATAGATCGGGCACGACAGCCATCGAATACACGTTGATCGCTTCGATCATCAGCATAGGCATTATGGTTGGTGCAGGTACGCTCGGCACATCGTTGAAGGATCTGTACGCGAGTTTCACCAATGACGTGACGGAAGCCGCCAACAGATGACCCGACAGGAATCGATCACTTTTTCGCCGGAACACAACCATGGTTGAAGCAGCTATACTTGTCATCTTTCCGTTTGCCATGGTGTTTGCCGCCACGTCCGACCTGTTGTCCATGACCATACAGAACAGGGTTCCAATTATTCTGATTGTATCCTTCATGATCATTGCGCCTTTGACCGGTATGGCCTGGGATGTCTATGGGATGCACTTTGTTGCGGCTGTGACAGTGCTTGCAGCCACTTTTGCCTTATTTGCCACCGGAACGATGGGTGGCGGCGACGCGAAGCTCATGGCCGCGACGGCACTCTGGTTGGGCTGGAATTTGGAACTGGTGCAGTACTTGGTAACGCTATCGCTGTTTGGCGGAATGTTGACGATGTTGATCCTGCACTACCGCGGCTCGTTTGTTGCGCGGGTCTATACGGAGCGATTTGAATTCATGCGCCGCCTCGCAAAGAAAGGCGAAGGCGTGCCCTATGGAATAGCGCTCGGATTTGCCGGACTGCTGGCCTTTCCGTCGTCACCCCTCGGCCTTTGGGTTGTCGATCGTCTTGCTCATAGTTGAGCAATGTTTGGGATTGACCCCGAAGCGCAGTCTCCGGGCCAAGCAATAGCTTAAATAGTAAACGTTAAGCGCCGTTAATCATACTTTTAAGCAATACGTTAACCTTAATTACACGATTAACACGTCAATGTGCGACCAAAGTATCTAAGACGAAAGTCTAGTGGGGCACATCAATGCAAAAAGCTCGTCTTGTCATATTGGTCGTAGCGGTCGCTGCTGCGGGTGCGGCCGGCTACATCGCCACGCATATGAAGCCCAATGTTACGGTTGTCGCCGATGCCGGTCCGCAGATCAAGCTGCAGGACGTTCTGGTCGCCACCGAAAATCTCGGTGTTGGAGCCGAGGTGCAAGGGCAGATGCGTTGGCAACAATGGCCGGAGGACGCCGTAGCTGACGGATACATCAAACGTTCCGAACGACCCAATGCGGAAGAAGAACTGAAAGGTTCAACAGTCCGCCTGCAGATTTTCCCCGGAGAGCCGATCCGTGAAGCCAAATTGATCGGTAAGGGCCAGAGCTTCATGTCCGCACAGCTCCCGGCAGGTATGCGCGCCGTTGCGACACAGATCGCAGCCGAGACCAGCGCAGGCGGGTTTATCCTGCCGGATGATTATGTCGATGTGATCATGATCCGGCAGATGGAGGGAGAGCAGAAGCAGTACGCGACTGAAACCATTCTCAGCAACATTCGCGTGTTGGCGATCGACCAGACAATTCAGGAAGACGAAAAGGGTGACAAGACCAAGGTTGGTTCCACCGCCACGCTCGAACTCACGCCGGAGCAAGCCGAAATACTGACCGTCGCTCAGCAGATGGCTGCTCGTCTGTCACTCGTTCTGCGCTCCGTACAGGATGCGCAGGAACAGACGGGGCCCGGCGCAGAATATCTTGTCAACTCACCCGGCAGGGCAGGCAACGTGAAGTTGATCAAGTCCGGCACCGTGACCGAAATCCTGGGGCGGAAATAATAAAAATGGGAAGCGAGACAAAGATGTTCAAACACGGTTTCCGGCGTCCATCGACAGCAATGGCTTTCGCCCTTGGCTGCGCCCTCGCGGTTCCTGCAATACAAAGTACGGCGATTGCCGAAAGCAGCGTCGTAAGGGTCAATCAGGGCCAGGGCATGAACAAGCGCATCAACCTCGGCCTGAACAAATCGCTGGTCGTCGATCTTCCAGCGGACGCCTATGATATCCTCGTGGCCAATCCGAGCGTCGCCGATGCCGTGACCCGCACGGCACGCCGTATTTACCTCTTCGGCAAGCAGGTCGGGCAAACAAATATTTTCGTTTTTGGACCGAATGGCGAGCAGTTGGCAAGCTTCGATCTGATGATCGAACGCGATGTCGCCGGTCTTGAAGACGCTTTGAAAAAATATATTCCGGACTCGAACATCAAAGTCGAGTTGATGAATGACAACGTCATCCTGACAGGATCGGTGCAGACGCCGCTTGATGCGAAGAGAGCAACCGATCTTGCCACATTGCTGGTTTCAGGCGGTGAAGCGACGACGGGACAATATGCGATCACGGCAGCGGGCCAAGGCGGCAGCAATGGCGGTGGCGGTTCGGATGTGGCGATCAGCGACCCGGACGAGGCGCGTCAGAAGAGCAAGATCGTCAATCTAATCCAAATCGCTGGCGACGATCAGGTTACATTGAAAGTGACCGTGGCCGAAGTCAGCCGGACAGTGATGAAGCAGCTCGGCGTCAATCTGGTTGTGAACGGCGTAGGTAATGGGATCAGTTTCACCGGCTTGTCTCAAAACGTCGCTGCTTTGGGCCAACCCCTGAGCCAGTCCGGCGCGGCTATCGGCGGCACAATCGGCAATACGTCGATCGCCGCTTATCTTAACGCAATGGAAATAGCTGGAGTAATGAAAACGCTTGCGGAGCCGTCCTTGACCGCTATCTCCGGCGAGAAAGCTACGTTCAAAGTTGGCGGTGAATATAATGTCTTCTCCGGCCAAGACGTGGACGATAATGGCAGAGTCACCCGCACGCACGACAAGATCGAGTATGGCATCGGTTTGGAATTTACTCCGGTTGTTCTTTCGCCGGGGCGCATCAGCTTGAAGGTAAGGACGTCTGTTTCTGAACCAACCCTTGAGGGATCTATTACCGTTCCGGACGGAGTGCAAAACCAAGGATCCAATATTCTTTCCATTCGCAAACGCCTTGCCGATACAACGGTTGAATTGCCATCGGGCGGATCAATGATGATTGCAGGTTTGCTGCGCGACGAAACACGTCAGGCCATTTCGGGCTTCCCGGGCCTCTCGAAGGTGCCGATCCTCGGTACATTGTTCCGCAGCCGAGATTTCATCAGGAACGAGAGCGAACTCGTGGTCATTATCACGCCCTATCTCGTCCGTCCGGTCGCTCGCACGGCGCTCGCCAGGCCTGACGACAACCTCAACGCACCGAGCGATGCTGCGGGTATTTTCCTCGGCAGAGTCAACCGTATCTACGGCACCAAGGAAGCCAGTCTGCCTGCGGGTCAGTACGAAGGCACCATCGGGTATATCTACAAATGAACGAGGAACGGATCATGTCGAACGTGAACAAAAAGCTCCGCGTGAACCCGGTCCTGGCGTTGCTGGCCGTAACCCTGCTTGCGGGCTGCGCCCAGCAACGCGATGTGACAGGAGCCATTCCGGATGATTACCGGACCAACCATCCAATCGTCATTTCGGAAAAAGAACAGGTCGCCGATATACCGGTCGGCCACGCCGATACGAGGCTGTCGATTACCCAGCGCAGCATCGTCGAGAATGCCGCAGCCAATTACCGGTCGAACGGTTCCGGAGTCATCCACATTCTCCTTCCTGATGGTTCGCCCAATGAACGTGCTGCAGCGAAGTTGCGCGGGGAGATCGCCGCGACGTTGCGGAAGAAAGGCGTGAAGCCATTCAACATCTCCAGCGAACGCTATCAGGCTGGTCCGGAAGAATCCGCCCCGATACGCCTGTCCTTTTCGGCCATGACAGCATCGACCAATACGTGCGGCCAATGGCCCAAGGATATTCTCGATACGGCTCAAAACAGGCACTACGCCAATTTCGGCTGCGCCAATCAAAACAACTTTGCTGCACAGCTCGCCAACCCGGCCGATTTGCTCGGACCGCGCGCAACGTCTCCGATCGATGCGGAACGGCGAATTGTCGTGATCGATGACTACAGAAATGCGCCTACACCCGAGCCAATCACGGCACAGGAAGTTGAGTACTAAGCTGGTCTTGAGCAACCAACTCTCTTTGAAAAGCGGAATGCTAAAATGAGTCAAGTGGCCTTCGAAACAGAAAACCAGCCTGGAGACGGTGGCGAGCGATCGCCGGGTATAGGCTTGCACGCGCATCGGCCGATACCCCGCATATCGATTCAGGCATTTTGTGAAAGCGATGGCGTTGCAAAGCAGATAGCTCGTGCCAGCGAAGACCGGCGCATGGCCAAGACCCACGTTCAGGTCCATATGGGCGGGGTAGATACTGCCGTTGAACTGTTCCAAACCGTGCCGACACCCAACCTCATTCTGCTTGAGACATCGGCTGCCCCGCGCGACATGCTGCAGAATTTGGCGGCTTTATCCGAGGTGTGCGACCCTTCGACCAAGGTCGTGATCATTGGACATTTCAATGATGTCTGGCTCTACCGCGAACTCATCCGCAACGGCATATCGGAATATATGGTTGCGCCCATCGACCTGTCGGAGATTGTCGGCGTCATAGGCGGCCTGTTCGTCGATCCGGAAGCAAAGCCGCTCGGCCATTCGATTGCCTTCATCGGCGCTAAAGGCGGTGTCGGCGCCTCCACAATGGCGCACAATATTGCCTGGGCCATCTCGTCGCTCTTCAAGAGCGAGGTGGTTATTGCCGATATGGATCTGCCTTATGGCACGGCGAATATCAACTTCGACCAGGACCCGGCACAGGGAATTGCCGAAGCGGTCTTTTCGCCAGAACGCATTGATGACGTGTATCTCGACCGTCTGTTGGCACAATGCGCTGAACATCTCTCGCTGCTTGCGGCACCATCGACGCTTGATCGCGTTTTTGATTTCCGCGACGATTCCTTTGCGCACCTGATCGATGTGGCGCAAAGATCCGTTCCCCACGTCGTTCTGGACGTGCCGCACACATGGAACGGCTGGACGCGCACAACGCTGGCCCGGGCCGATGAAGTCGTTATCGTTGCATCACCGGAATTGGCAAATCTGCGCAATACAAAAAACCTGCTCGATACCCTGAAGCAGCTTCGCCCCAATGACGCCCCGCCAAGACTGATCCTCAATCAGGTCGGTGTGCCCAAACGCCCTGAAATTGCCCCCCTCGATTTCTGCAGTCCGCTTGGAATTCTACCGATCGCCAAGATCCCCTTCGAGCCTGCGCTGTTCGGGAGCGCGGCTAACAATGGTCGGATGTTGGCGGAAACGGATGGGGCTAATCCCATTGTTCAAAGCATTAACGAGATCGCGCATATCCTGACTGGTCGCATGACACTGAAGCCCAAGAAGAAGCCCGGATTGTCGTCAGTACTCTCCCGGTTGAAGCGAAAGAAACAGTAAAGAGAAATCATGTTCGGTAAACGCGGTAATCCCCAATCAAGCGGGGCCGGTGGAAGCCAGGTTCAGGAGTTTCGGGCGCCAGCCCTGGAGACGGCGCTACCTCTTGGCGGAGGGGGCATCGCGCCGGCCGGACTGCCGCGGGATGTATTGGAGCCCAAGCGTTCGCCCGTTGAAACGCCGAAGCCTGTCGTGCCGCTGCGCGAAAAAAACGAAGCTTATTACGATACGAAATCGCAGGTTTTCGCCGCACTGATCGACACGATCGACCTTGCGCAATTGTCGAAACTCGACCCGGAAGTGGCACGCGAAGAAATCCGCGACATTGTCAACGACATCATCGCCATCAAGAACTTCGCCATGTCGATCTCGGAGCAGGAAGAGCTGCTCGACKATATCTGCAATGACGTTTTAGGCTATGGGCCACTGGAGCCTTTACTGGCGCGCGATGACATCGCCGACATCATGGTCAATGGTGCGCGCAAGACCTACATCGAAGTGCTCGGCAAAGTACAGGAATCCGGTGTTCGTTTCCGCGACAACCAGCAGCTCCTCAACATCTGCCAGCGTATAGTCAGCCAGGTAGGAAGGCGCGTCGACGAGTCCAGTCCCATCTGCGACGCACGTCTGCCCGATGGCTCGCGTGTCAACGTTATCGCACCGCCGCTTGCGATCGACGGACCGGTGCTGACCATTCGTAAATTCAAGAAGGACAAGCTGACACTGGACCAGCTTGTCCGTTTCGGCGCCATTTCTCCTGCCGGTGCCGAGCTTCTGCAAATCATTGGCCGCGTCCGTTGCAATATCGTCATCTCCGGCGGTACCGGCTCCGGCAAGACGACGCTCCTTAACTGCCTGACCAATTATATCGACAAGGATGAGCGCATCATCACTTGCGAAGATTCGGCGGAACTCCAGCTTCAGCAGCCGCATGTGGTTCGGCTTGAAACAAGGCCGGCGAATCTCGAAGGCGAGGGCGAGGTCACCATGCGCGATCTCGTCAAGAACTGCCTACGCATGCGCCCTGAACGGATCATCGTCGGCGAAGTGCGCGGACCTGAAGTATTCGATCTGCTTTCTGCGATGAACACCGGCCACGATGGGTCCATGGGTACGATCCACTCGAACAGCCCGAGGGAATGTCTTAGCCGTATGGAATCCATGATTGCCATGGGCGGCTTTGCTCTGCCGCAAAAGACCGTGCGCGAAATCATCGTCGGTTCGGTGGACATTATTATTCAGGCGGCACGCCTCCGGGATGGTTCGCGGCGCATCACCCACATCACCGAGGTGATCGGCATGGAAGGTGAAGTTGTTATAACGCAGGACCTTGTCGTCTATGAGATCACAGGTGAGGACGCCAATGGTCGTCTCATCGGAAAGCACGTCTCCACGGGCATTGGCCGCCCGCACATGTGGGAGCGGGCGCGCTATTACAATGAGGACCGGCGGCTCGCCAATGCGCTCGATTCCATGGAAGCGGCGAAGCTATGACGGTGGGATCGGAGCGCAACAATGTTCGGGCTTGATCTCGCGCAGCTTGGTTTCATCGTACTGGTTGTGCTCGCCGTCGCCGCTTTGGCCTACGTATTCTTTTTTGATTCTATTGCATGGCAGAAAAAGGCGGACGAACGACTGAAAGAGGTCAAGCTCGCCGCAACGGATAGCCTTGGCAAATTCACGATTCGCGACAAGCAGGCCGAGGCGGTCAAGCGTCGCAAATCGGTTCACGATACGCTGAAGGACCTTGAACAGCGCCAGAAGCTGCGCGACAAGAATATCAAGTCGCCGCCGCTGAAAATGCTCATTCAGCAAGCGGGCATGAAGGTCACCATGCCGCGATTCTATCTCTATTCGGTTATTACAGGCATCGTGGTCACTGTGCTCGGCCTGATGTTCGGATCGCCGCTTTATCTTGCGCCGGGTTTATTCTTGGCGGGAGCCCTTGGCCTGCCGCGTTGGTTTGTCTATTTCCGCCGCCGCCGCCGCATCAAGGCTTTCCTGAACGAGTTCCCGAACGCCATCGATGTGATTGTCCGCGCCATTCGTTCGGGTCTTCCGTTGAACGATGGAATCCGGCTCATAGCGCACGAAGCTCAGGAGCCCGTGCGTGGAGAATTCCGCCGCATCGTCGATGCTCAACAGGTCGGTGTCAGTATCCCGGAAGGCGCTATGCGCATGTCCGAATTCATGCCCTGCTCAGAAGCCAGTTTCTTTGGCATCGTCATCCAGATACAGGCTCAGGCGGGCGGTAATCTTTCCGAAGCCTTGGGCAATCTGTCGCGTGTCTTGCGTGACCGGAAAAAGATGGCGGCCAAGGTTCAGGCGCTGTCCATGGAAGCAAAGGCTTCGGCCTATATCATCGGCGCACTGCCCTTTATCGTTGCCTTTTTGGTTTACCTGACAAGCCCGCAATACATCATGATTCTTTTCAACACCAACACCGGCAATTTCATTCTTGCTTGCGCCGGGACGTGGATGTCGATCGGCATCCTGGTGATGAAAAAGATGATCAACTTCAAATTCTAGCGAGAGATGCATGGTAAACGCCTTTGCTAAAGCCATCCAGGACCCGGCATTCATTTTCGCTATTCTGGTCGGGGTATCAATTTTCGCCACGCTCGTCACATTTCTCA
>NZ_JBFUMG010000094.1:0-12241 GCF_054049495.1 Phyllobacterium sp. P5_D12
GTAGTCCGCATTGAGTACCAGAGCCGGTAACCCGTCCGGCGAGACGGCTATTGTCAAGGAATCAACTCCCAATCCAACCATCAGGCTTGCATTATTGTAAGCTGGACGTGACAGGAATGTGAAGCAAATTGCGGTGTTTGCTGAGGAAAAACCCCGTTATTTCAACTTCATGGCACTGGTGTGCCATCGCGGCCACGCGTTGCGGCATAGTAAGCCCAGAAAAGTCGGGCGGCAACACCGCGCCACGGGGTCCAGCGCTCGGCAAAGAGCCGCAGAGCCTTGGAGTCCGGCCGCACTGATTCGCCATAGGCATGGGCATAGGCGTGCTGGAGAGCGACGTCTCCCGACGGGAAGACATCCGCATGGCCTGCCGAAAACAGGAGATAGACTTCCGCTGTCCAGGGACCGATCCCCTTCACATTGGTCATTACCTGCATGGCCTCATCGATGGGCATATCCGCCAAAGCAGTAAGATCGAGTTCTCCGGCAATGACCGCTTCGCTGATCCGGGCGAGAGTGGCCTGTTTGGCGCGGGATAGGCCGGCAACCCGCCACGCCTCCCCGCCGGCAACAAGGTAGTTTTCCGGAGTCAGGGGATCGATGATGCTGACAAGCCGCTTCCAGATTGAATCGGCACTGGCCTTCGAGACCTGCTGCGAAACGATCACCGAGGCGAGGCTCTCGAAGCCCGGGACTGAACGGCGCAGTGGCAGCGGCCCGGCGCGTTCGGCGATCGCCACGAGTTCGGGGTGAGTTTGCAGCAAGGCTTCCAGTCCTTCCGCGATATCCTCGAGCGTATCAATTCTGCGCATTTCAATCGTTCACTTTGCTTCGTTTGGGAAACACCGTATCAATTGCCTCGATACCCACGCAAGAACGCCACTCATCACTCATGACAGTTCCGGTATTCCGTTTTGCCCCCAGTCCTAATGGCCATCTGCACCTCGGCCATGCCTATTCCGCGTTACTCAACCAGCAAATGGCGCGCGATGCAGGCGGCAGATTGCTCCTGCGCATGGAAGATATCGATCGGGAGCGCTGCACGCCGGAACTCGAACAGACGATGCAGGAGGACCTGCGCTGGATCGGCTTCGATTGGGAGAAGCCTGTCCGCCGCCAGTCGGAACACTTCGCTGTCTACCGCGAGGCGCTCGATAGGCTGATCGATATGGAGCTTGTTTATCCAGCGTTTCTAAGCCGCGGCGAGATCAAACGCGAAATCGACAATCTGGGCAGAAATGGGGGTTGGCCGCGCGATCCGGATGGAGCCCTGCTCTATCCGCCAACGGACCGGCAGCTTTCAAACGCCGAGCGCGAACGGCGTATCAGTGAAGGACAACCGTTTTCATGGCGTCTGAACATGGACCATGCACTCGAACATATTGGCGAGCCGTTTTTCTGGACCGAACTTGCCGGCGAAAAACGTGCCATTGACGCCGCACCGCGCGTCTGGGGTGACGTCATCATTGCGCGAAAGGATATGCCGACGAGCTATCATCTATCGGTCGTCATCGACGACGCGCTGCAGGGCATCACTCACGTCGTACGTGGCAAGGACCTTTTCCAGGCAACCAGCGTCCATCGCCTGCTGCAGCGGTTGTTCGATATCGAGCCCCCTCTCTATCATCACCATGCACTTATCCTGGATCACGACGGGGAGAAACTTTCGAAAAGCCGCAAGGACACCGCGTTGCGTTCATTGCGGCAAGAAGGTGTCACCTGTCAGGAGATACACGCTATGATCGGGTTGTGATCTATCGCCGATGTTCGTTCGGGTATAGATCAGCACCACAATGCATTCCTGATCCGGTCCCTTGACTATGCCCGTCCGCTATTTCCCCGCTCTGTTCGTCGTTCTTTGGGCCACCGGCTTCATCGGCGCGCGCTACGCCATGCCCTATATTGAGCCGTTCTATTTCCTGATGGTACGGTTTTTGATAGCGGGCGCTATCCTTGGTCTTTGGGTTGTGCTGGACGGCAACCACTGGCCCAGCAGGCGCGGCGCGATGCACGCGATCATTGCGGGATGCCTCATACACGGCGCCTATCTCGGTGCCGCCTTCTGGGCCATTCACAATGGATTGCCCGCGGGCATGTCGGCGCTCGTCGTCGGCTTGCAGCCCTTGATCACAGCGCTGATCGCGGGGCTGGTACTCGGCGAGACCATCCAGCCGCGCCATTGGGCCGGGCTTGCGGTCGGCTGCATCGGCGTTGCCATGGTGCTCTGGCCGAAGCTCGTGATTTCTTCGGGCGGCATCACGCCGGCGACCGTTTCGGCTGCAATCTTTTCGGTCATTGCCATCAGTATCGGCACCGTCTGGCAAAAACGTTTTGCYGGCAATATCGATCTGAAGGCGGGTACAACATTGCAATATCTCGGCGCTGCCGTCCTCACTGGCATATGCTCGCTGTTACTGGAAACGCACACGATAATCTGGTCGGGTGAGTTGGTTTTCGCCATGTTCTGGCTGGTGTTCGTCCTGTCGATCGGCGCCGTGCTTCTGCYGATGCTGCTCATCAATCAGGGAGCGGTGTCCAAGGTTGCATCGCTGTTCTATCTGGTTCCGGGAGTCACGGCACTGATGGCCTATGCGCTGTTCGGCGAAACACTGACACCGTTTCAATTGGTGGGAATGGTCATTGCCAGCCTAGGCGTTGCCCTCTCGACAGGTCAGAGACGCGTGGCTTCCTCGATTTCCCAATAGCGGATGATCGCGGCGTTGATTTCCGCGCCGATGATGAAGATCGCCGCGACGATATAGAGGAAAACGATCGCCGCCATGATCGATGCGAGACCCGCATAGGTCGACACATAGGTTGCAAAGGTTTCGAGATAACTTGCAAAGATCGTAGCACCAACGGTCCATGCGAGCAGCGTCAACAGGACGCCGGGCAAGATCTCGACAAAACGGCGGTGCCCGGCCGGCAGCCACAAATGCACGACCAGCAAGCCGATGATCAGCACAGCCGAAGCGATACAATAGCGCCAAAAACTGATCGTGCCGGACACGAGAACCAGTTCAGGGACATAGATGGTCGCGATACGCATGGCGAGCGGCGCAAGGATCAGCAGGAAACTGATGGCCATGATGCCGATCGTTGCGACTACGACATAGCCGAGGCTTTGCAGGCGGCAATAGATGATCGAACGCGTATCGATCACGCGATAGGCGCGGTTGAGCGCCACCCGCAGCGCTTCGATGCCGTTCGAGGCAAAATAGGCCGCCGCGATCACGCTGATCGTCAAAAGACCGCCGCGCTGAATATTGAGGACATTGCGCACTTCCTGCGCAATCGGCTTGGCGATGACCTCCGGCCATGTATCGAAAATCACATGGACGGCCGTATCCGTGAAGGCGCTCGCCCCAAGAAAACTTGCGAGGGACGTTGCAAAAATCAGGAACGGAAAAAGCGCGAGAATTCCCGAAAGGGCAACATGGCTCGCAAGCGCCCAACCATCATCGGTGCTGAAATGCCGCCACGTATCAACGACAACACGCCAAAGAAAAGATTTTGCCCTACGCATTGATGATTGTTCGCCCCTTCAACTGAGCAGATTGCAAGGCGCCGGGGAATATGTGAAGTCTTTTCGTGCAATCAATTGAAAAACATCCGGAAAACATGACCCGTTCTAGAACGATTTTGATCACAGGATGTTCCAGCGGGATAGGTGCCTATTGTGCCCGGGCGTTGAAGCAGGATGGCTGGACCGTCTTCGCGACCGCCCGGAGTCCCGCAGATATTGAAATGCTTCAGGCAGACGGCTTCCCCGCCTTTTACATGGACTACAGCAAATCCGAGTCGATCTCTGCGCTGGTCGAAGCGGTGCTCGGCGAAACCGGTGGCACGCTGGATGCCCTTTACAACAATGGCGCCTATGCCCTGCCGGGCGCTGTCGAAGACATTCCTGTTGCAACACTCAGAGAACAATTCGATGCCGCGTTCTTCGGCTGGCATGAACTCACGCAGCTCATCGTACCGGTTATGCGGGCACAGGGTCACGGCCGCATCGTGCATTGCTCATCGATTCTCGGCCTCCTGCCGATGAAATGGCGCGGCGCCTATGTGGCAGCGAAGTTCGCGCTTGAGGGTCTTATGCTGACGCAACGTATGGAACTGAAGGCTTCCGGTATCGAAGTCTCGCTCATTGAACCCGGCGCAATCGAATCGCGTTTCACCTCCAATGCCTTCCAGCAGGTCAAGCGATATATCGACGTCGAAAAATCGGTGCATCGCGAGGTCTACCGCAAGCTTGTCGGCCAGTTCTCTCTGGAAGGCCGCAAGTCGCGCTTCAAGCTTGGTCCAGAGGCCGTATACGCTGTTCTGAAGCATGCGCTGGAAAATCCACGCCCCAAGCCGCACTATCTGGTGACGCGACCTGCGAAAATTGCCAATTTTGCCCGCAGATTTCTATCCGCACGTGCGCTATATCGCGTGCTTGCGAGCCAGTCGTGACAGGAGCAGACTCCAGGCAAGTCTGACGATCAAGGAATAGAGTATGGATGTCATTTTCAAATTTCTGGCGCTCGTGGCAATTGCCGCGGTGACCATTGTGCTTCTGATTGGCCTGCGCAACATGATGAAGGGCGGCGACGCCAACTTCTCCAACAAGATGATGCAATTGCGTATATTATTGCAGCTGGTCGCCATTATCCTCATCGTCGGTGCGATCTATTTCCACCGCGCTGCTGGCTAGAGACACCAATCATATGGTCAAGCTCAACAAGATTTACACGCGTACGGGTGATGACGGCACGACCGGCCTCGGCAGCGGCGAACGCCGTCTCAAACATGATCTGCGCGTTGAAGCCTACGGCACCGTGGACGAAGCAAATTCTTGTCTCGGGCTCGCGCGGCTCCATACGGAAAAAGACTTCCCCGAACTCGACGCCATGCTCATGCGCATCCAGAACGATCTCTTCGATCTCGGTGCCGATCTTGCAACGCCCGACACAGGCGAAACGCTTGCCTACGAGCCCTTGCGCATTATCGACAGCCAGGTCCTGCGGCTTGAAGCGGAGATCGACCGGTTGAACGCAAATCTTACGCCATTGCGCTCTTTTGTGCTGCCTGGCGGCTCGCCCGCATCCGCCGCGCTGCACCTTGCCCGTACCGTGGCGCGCCGCGCCGAGCGGCACATGGTCGAACTCGCGCAGAAGCCTGACGAGACCGTCACACCGGCCGCCCTGAAATACATCAACCGCGTGTCGGATTTTCTCTTCGTCGCCGCCCGCGTGGTCAATGACAATGGCGCGAGGGACGTGTTATGGGTGCCCGGTCACAATCGTTAAATGCCACGATGGCTGAGGCAGGGGACCGGCACCGATGTTCATTCCGTTGCATGACGCCAACAGTCTCAAATACATCAAGCTGCAATATGTGACGCTTTCGCTGATCGTCATCAACATGCTTGTCTATCTGGTCATGGCTGTTGACGGCGAGACTGCCCAGGCCGCCGCGATCGGCCTCGGTTATATACCCGCCGTCATCCATGACATGGCGGTTCTGCCTGCCAGTTATTACTTCGTCCCGTCCGATTTCACCTACATCACCTACGCTTTCCTGCACGCCGACATCCTCCATCTCGGCGGCAATATGCTGTTCCTCTGGGTCTTCGGCGACAACGTCGAAGATGCGCTTGGCCACATCAAGTTTCTGATCTTCTATCTTCTGTGCGCCGCCGCCGGAGCGTTCCTGCATGGCGTGATCCTGCCCGATTCAGAAGCGCCGCTCATCGGCGCGTCCGGGGCGATTGCCGGTATCGTTTCGGCCTATCTGCTGCTTCATCCCCGCGTAAAGGTCTGGGTGCTGGCGTTTGGGCGCATTCCCCTGCGCATCCCGGCAATCTATCCGCTGGTGCTCTGGGTCGTGACACAATTCGCAATGCTTTTATGGGGCGGGCAGGAACAGGTGTCCTGGCCGGCCCATGTCGGCGGCATCATCGCCGGCGCTGTTCTCATCGTGATAATGAAGCGCCGAAGCGTGCCACTGTTTGACCGGGCCATCGTTTCGCCGCGCGCAGTAGTGGTGGATAAACAACCGGAGCCAGTCACCCGCGAGGCAGAACCGGCCAAGTTGGGCCGCTGATCGTTCTTTCAATCGGTTGAACTTGGCGCAGCCAGATTGACCTTTACTCCGGCCATAATTACGGTCCCGCGCAATCCCGGCACAAACGTGTCGTTTTTCTCACCTCCATGTCGGCTTCCGGCAAGCGGGTAGCACCACTGGACAGGTAAATCTGTCCTTCGTTTATTTGAGAGGGAATCCCTATGAAAGTCCTCGTACCGGTAAAGCGGGTAGTCGATTACAACGTGAAGATCAGGGTAAAAGGCGACGGCTCCGGCGTTGAACTTGCCAATGTGAAGATGTCGATGAACCCGTTCGACGAAATCGCAGTCGAGGAAGCGCTCCGTCTGAAGGAAGCCGGCAAGGTAGAGGAAGTGGTCGTCGTATCGATCGGACCGGCGCAGGCGCAGGAAACCATCCGCACCGCGCTCGCCATGGGTGCCGACCGCGGCATTCTCGTCAAGGTCGACGATATCGTCGAGCCGCTCGCTGTCGCCAAGATCCTGAAAGGCGTCGTCGATGCCGAACAGCCAAAGCTGGTCATCCTCGGCAAGCAGGCTATCGACGATGATGCCAACCAGACAGGTCAGATGCTTGCGGCCCTCCTCGGCTGGAGCCAGGGCACCTTCGCCTCGAAGGTCGAGCTCGGCAGCGACAATGCCAAGGTCACGCGCGAAGTCGATGGCGGTCTGCAGACAATCGAAATCACGCTCCCGGCGATCGTCACCACCGACCTGCGTTTGAACCAGCCGCGTTATGCCTCGCTGCCCAACATCATGAAGGCCAAGAAGAAGCCGCTGGATGAAAAGTCCGCTGCCGATTACGGCGTCGATACCAAGCCGCGCCTCAAGGTCATCAAGACCGAAGAGCCAGGTGGCCGCAAGGCAGGCGTCAAGGTCAAGGATGTGGCTGAACTCATCAGCAAGCTGAAGAACGAAGCCGGCGTTCTGATTTAAAGGATAAGGAATTTCACCATGGCTATTCTTCTTTTTGCCGAACATGACAACGAGACCCTTTCCGACCAGACCGCCAAGGCACTGACGGCAGCGCTTGCCATCGGCTCCGATGTGCACGTACTCGTCGCAGGCAAAGGCGCCAAGGGCGTCGCCGAGCAGGCTGCCAAGCTTGCCGGTGTCAAAAAGGTTCTGCTGGCCGACAGTGACGATCTGGCCAACCGCCTTGCCGAGGCAAGTGCAGCGCTCATCGTTTCGCTCGCTGGCAATTACGACACGATCATTGCGGCCGCTACCACCAACGGCAAGAACATCCTGCCACGTGTTGCGGCGCTGCTGGACGTCATGCAGGTCTCGGACATCATCGAGGTGATCTCGGCCGATACGTTCAAGCGCCCGATCTATGCGGGCAACGCCATCCAGACCGTACAGGCAACCGATGCCACGAAGGTCATCACCGTGCGCACTGCAACCTTCGCGGCCGCCGGCGAAGGCGGTTCGGCTTCCGTCGAGAACGTCTCGGCTGCAGCCAATCCCGGCCTTTCCAAGTTCGTCGAGGCGAAGCTTTCCGGCGGCGACCGTCCGGAGCTGACTTCGGCGAGAATCATCATTTCCGGTGGCCGTGCCCTCGRCTCGAACGAGAAGTTCAAGGAAGTCATCCTTCCTGTCGCTGACAAGCTCGGTGCGGCCGTTGGTGCCTCGCGCGCTGCGGTGGATGCCGGCTACGCTCCGAACGACTGGCAGGTTGGCCAGACCGGCAAGGTCGTTGCACCGGATCTCTATATCGCCGTCGGCATCTCCGGCGCGATCCAGCATCTGGCCGGCATGAAGGATTCGAAGGTCATCGTCGCCATAAATAAGGACGAGGAAGCCCCGATCTTCCAGGTCGCTGACTATGGCCTTGTCGGCGATCTCTTCGTTATCCTGCCGGAGCTTGAAAAAGCGCTTTGATTATTTAATTCGAACTTTAAAATGAAATTGCTTGGCCGGGGTAGACGAACGCTACCCCGGCCATTTAGTTTGTGTGATATATTCATAATAAGACGGGATGGAAACATGGCTGGCACGATCAAAACCGTAGGCATTGTTGGCGCGGGCCAAATGGGCAGCGGCATTGCACATGTCTGCGCTTTGGCTGGATACGATGTTTTGATCCATGACCAGTCGGCAGACCAGATCGAAAAAGCCCTCGCCACCGTCAACGGCAACATGGCCCGCCAGGTTTCCCACGGCAAGCTCGAGGAAGCGGAGCGCGTCAAGGGAATGTCGCGTATTCGCCCTGCATTGCGGATGGAAGACCTTTCCGGTGTCGATCTTGCCATTGAAGCAGCCACGGAAGATGAGACGGTAAAACGCAAGATTTTCGCGCAGCTTTGTCCAAATCTCAATCCGGAAGCCATTCTCGCAACCAACACGTCATCGATATCGATCACACGCCTTGCTGCAACCACCGATCGCCCGGAACGATTCATCGGCATCCACTTCATGAACCCGGTTCCAGTGATGCATCTGGTCGAGCTTATTCGCGGCATCGCGACAGAAAACGTCACATTCGAAAGTGCCCGCGAATTTGTCGCCAGCCTCGACAAGACCATTACCGTATCCGAGGATTTTCCGGCGTTTATCGTCAATCGCATCCTTTTGCCGATGATCAACGAAGCGATCTATGTGCTCTATGAGGGCGTAGGCTCGGTCGATGCCATCGATACCGCGATGAAACTCGGCGCCAATCACCCCATGGGGCCGTTGCAGCTGGCCGATTTCATCGGCCTCGATACCTGCCTGTCGATCATGCAGGTGCTGTATGACGGTCTGGCGGATTCCAAATATCGTCCCTGCCCGCTCCTGGTAAAATATGTTGAAGCCGGTTGGCTCGGACGCAAGGCCGGCCGCGGCTTCTATGATTATCGCGGCGAACATCCCGTTCCAACGCGCTGAGTGCACCTCATGGGAGTTTCCGATGAGCGGCGACGATAGCACGCCGTACAATCCGGATACACGGCGCTTGTCCAAAGTCCTTGTCGAGATCGGCGCGGATCCGGCGACGAGAATATCGTTCGACGACATTCTCGACGCCTTGTCTGAGCGCAGTTTCGGCGCGCTGATGATCCTGTTTGCAGCGCTCAATCTTGTACCGCTTCCTCCGGGCACTTCCACGATCTTCGGCATTCCGCTGGTGCTGCTTTCGATCCAGATGCTGCTGGGCTTTGAAAAACCGTGGTTTCCGGCCTTCATGCGGCGCAAATCAATGCAGGTTGAAACGTATCGCCGGTTCATTGCAAGGCTGGAGCCCATGCTCGTTCGCTTTGAAAAGCTGGCACGCCCGCGCTATTGGTTCGTTCCGCAAATGATCGTTGAGCGTGTCGTCAGCATCGTCGCGCTGCTGATGTCGCTGATTGTCATCCTGCCGGTCCCGCTCATCAATCAGCTGCCGGCGCTCAGCATCGTCCTTTTGGCCATCGGCCTTGGCGAACAGGATGGCGTCTGGCTTGGAACAGGCCTTTTGGTGGCAGCGCTTGCCGCAGGCATCGCTATCGGGCTCGGCGCCTCGGTTGGCCTCGCGGCCCTGCATATTTTCGGTTGAGCAACATGGAAGAAAAGAAAATTACCATCTATGTCGACGCCGATGCCTGCCCGGTCAAGGCGGAGATCTATCGCGTTGCCGAACGCTATGGCGTCAAAGTCTTCGTCGTCTCCAATTCAATGATGGCAATTCCTCGCGATCCGATGATCGAGCGTGTCATCGTCAGCGATGGTTTCGACGCCGCCGATGACTGGATCGCGGAGCGAGTCTCGCGCGGCGATGTTGTGGTGACGGCGGATATTCCGCTTGCCAGCCGCTGCGTCAAGGCTGGGGCCGATGCCATTTCGCCGACCGGTCGCGCCTTCACGGAAGCCTCTATCGGCAACACGCTGGCCACGCGAAATCTCATGGATGAGCTGCGCTCCGCCGGGCAGATCACCGGCGGTCCGCGGCCATTTTCCCCGAAAGATCGTTCGAGCTTTCTTTCCGCGCTCGACCTCGCTATTGTGCGTTTGAAACGTGCGGGCTTCACCTCCTGACGGGAGTGCGGATGGGAGCTATGCGTTTCTTGGCATTGACGGAACGCGTCGCAGGCTCTACGAGAGCGCAACAAAGCTACATGCGTGCCGCTCGTGCTCCCATTGACGCCGAGCCAACCACACGCCCAAACCAGCACTGAAAGTTCATTGATGACTATTTTTGATTCTATCGCCCCGGCGTTGTCCGGTGCATTGGCAGCCCGTGGCTACGAGACCCTGACGCCGGTACAGACCGCTGTTCTGGCTCCGGAAGCCGAAGGCGCCGACCTTCTGGTCTCCGCCCAGACCGGCTCCGGCAAGACTGTCGCCTTCGGTATCGCCATCGCACCGACCTTGCTCGAAGGCGAAGACCGCTTCACATCCATTGGCGCACCTTACGCACTGGTCATCGCGCCGACGCGCGAACTGGCATTGCAGGTTCGCCGCGAACTCGAATGGCTCTACGAGCCGACCGGCGCGCGCATCGCCTCCTGCGTTGGCGGTATGGACATGACCAAGGAGCGCCGCGCGCTTCAACAGGGCGCGCATATCGTCGTCGGCACACCTGGCCGTTTGCGCGACCATATCACCCGCGGTTCGCTCGACATGAAGGAACTGCGAACGGTCGTGCTTGATGAAGCCGACGAGATGCTCGATCTCGGTTTCCGCGAAGACCTAGAATTCATTCTCGGCGAAGCGCCGAAAGACCGCCGCACCCTGATGTTCTCGGCAACGGTACCAAAACCCATCGCCTTGCTCGCCAAGCAGTTCCAGAAGGACGCCCTGCGCATTTCCGCCACGAGCGACCGCGAGCAGCATGCCGATATCGAATATCACATCATGCCGGTAGCGCCGCGCGAGCGCGAAAACGCCATCATCAATTCTCTGCTCTTCTACGATGCGCAAAACACCATTATTTTCGGCTCGACCCGCGAAGCGGTGAAGCACCTGACCAGCCGCCTCTCCAATCGCGGCTTTTCCGTCGTTTCCCTTTCCGGCGAACTCAGCCAGGCCGAGCGCACCAATGCCCTGCAGGCGATGCGCGATGGCCGCGCCCGCGTCTGTGTTGCAACCGACGTTGCGGCGCGCGGTATCGACCTTCCCAATCTCGACCTCGTTATCCACGCCGACCTGCCGAACAATTCCGAAACACTTCTGCACCGCAGCGGCCGTACTGGACGCGCGGGTCGCAAAGGCATCTGCGTCTTGATCGTGCCGGCATCGCGCCGCCGCACCGCCGAGCGCCTGTTGCAGGGTGCCAAGCTGTCAACGACCATGGTGCCGCCGCCAGATGCCGACGCGATCAACAAGCGCAACCATGACCGCATTCTCAACGATCCTTCGCTGACGGAAGTCATGAACGAGGAGGAGGCCGGATATGTAGCCGAATTGCTCGGCCTGCATTCAGCTGAACAGATCGCCGYTGCCTATCTGCGCCAGCAGATGGCTGCGCGCCCTGCCCCGGAAGAACTTTCCAACACACCGTCGCACGTACTGGAACCGATCCGCAAAGGCAGTTTCGAGGATCGGCCTGGCCGTGGAGAACGTGCTCCACGTTCGGATCGCTTTGAGCAGTTCGAAAGCGGAGCATGGTTTTCCTTGAGTGTTGGCCGCAAGCAGCGCGCCGAGCCGCGCTGGCTTCTGCCGCTGATCTGCAAGGCCGGTGATATTACCAAGACCGATGTCGGCTCGATCAAGATCCTCGAGACGGAGACGCGTTTCGAAATCACAGCCAGCAAGGCCGATGCCTTCATGGCGCGGATCAAGCAGTTCGGTTCCGGCGAAAAGGGCGTGAACATCACGCGCAGTGAAGGCGCTGGGCCTTCCTCGCCGCGTCGCACTGAGGGCGGCGACTTCAAGCCAAAGAAAAGTTTTGGCGAGAAGCGCGAATTCGACAATCGCAAGCCGCGCTCCAATGATGAGAAGCCTAGGACCGATTGGGCGGCCAAGCCAGCCAAGGCAAAGCCGGAAGGCTGGACCACAGAAAAGCCTGAAAAGCCGAAGAAAACACCAAAAGAGCGCAAACCAGGCGAACTGCATGGCTTTGACAAGTACAAGGCCAAGAAGGCACGGAAAGCCGCAGCAGGAGGAGCTGAGTAATTCAGCGCGTTCGCATAATCTAAGAAGGCTCCATCTCACGATGGAGCTTTTTTTATGCCCGGATTGTTTCAGGAATAGCG
>NZ_JBFUMG010000095.1:0-12188 GCF_054049495.1 Phyllobacterium sp. P5_D12
GCATAAATCCGGCAGGCGATCTTGTCGTTCTTCTCCGTGATCTGCTTGTAAAGACTCTCGCCCATACCGTGCAGGCGCTGGAATTCGAAGCCACTCTTGTCGGCGCCTGCCATTTCCAGAATCATGGCCACGGTCAATGCATTATGCGTAGCAAATTGCGGGAAGATACGCGGTCGTGCATCGAGCATGCGCTTGGCACATGCGAGATAGGACGCATCGGTCGCTGGTTTGCGCGTAAACACTGGATAGTCGGCAAGACCGCGTTCCTGCGCCCGCTTCACCTCCGTGTCCCAATAAGCCCCCTTGACCAGACGCACCATCATYTTGCGGTTGTGCCGCGCCGCGAGCTTGTCGATGTGATCGATCACATCAAGAGCCCGCTTCTGGTAAGCCTGAATGGCGAGGCCGAATCCGTCCCAGCCATCCAGCGATGGATCCGCAAATACCCGGTCGATCACATCAAGTGATAGTTCAAGCCTGTCAGCCTCTTCAGCGTCGACAGTGAAATTAAGATCGTAAGACTTCGCCTTTTGCGCAAGAGCTAGAAGGTCGGGCACCAGTTCGGCCATGACCTGATCATGGTGTGTTGCCAGATATCGCGGATGCAGCGCCGAGAGCTTGACCGAAATCCCCATGCGATCCGGGAGCTTCTTGTTACCTGTGGCGCGGCCGATCGCATCGATGGCGTCGGCATAGGATTTGAAATAGCCCTGCGCATCCTTACGTGTACGAGCTCCCTCCCCCAGCATGTCGAAGGAATGGCGATAACCCTTGGCCTCATTGGTGCTGGCGCGTTTCAGCGCGTCCTTGATCGTTTCACCCAAGACAAAATGGTGTCCGAGATAGCGCATGGCCTGCTTGGTGGCGGTACGGACAGTCGGCAGGCCAATCCGTTTGACCAGCGAGGAAAGCACGCCCTCCGGAGTTTCGCCTGGCTTGATAACCTTGGCCGAAAGACCAAGGGCCCAAGCGGATGCCGACACGAACCATGTATCGCCGCTCGGCTCGTGCTCTGACCAATGACCTTGCTTCAGTTTATCCTCGATCAGCTTGTCCTGCGTTGCTGCATCCGGTACGCGCAGCAAGGCTTCCGCGAGCACCATGAGCGCCAGACCCTCGCGGGTCGACAAACCATATTCCCGCAAGAAATCCTCGACTCCACCAATACCGCTCGCTTCCTTGCGGATCGTCGTGATATATTTGCTGGCGCGGGCATCGATGCGGCGGTTGACATCTTCCGGCAACGTTATGGACTTAAGCAACGAGGCAACCAATTCCTGGTCATCGACGGCATAAGGTGCAGAAAAATCATTGGTAGATGGCAATGGTGCGGTCATCAGGCTTCCCCTTATTGATTTTTCCCATATAATCCAAATCTACTCAGTTATTCTCACCAATGAATGTGAGAGATTACGTGTAAAAAACTACAAATGGGGAATATTTTAGCGATGAAAAATTTGGACAGTCTCGATCGCAGAATATTGCGCGAGCTGCAAAAGGATGGACGCCTGACCAATACAGAATTGTCCGAGCGCATCAGCCTGTCGCAAACAGCTACAACCGAACGCGTGAAGCGCCTGTCCCGCGACGGCTACATCCTTGGATACACGGCAAAATTGTCGCCGAAAAAGCTCGATCGCGCAATGCTTGTATTCGTCGAGATAAAACTTGATCGCACCACGCCGGATGTCTTCGCAACCTTTGCCGCCGCTACGCGCCGTAACCCGGACGTGATGGAATGCCATATGGTGGCCGGCGGCTTCGACTATCTGATCAAGGCGCGCGTTGCCGACATGGAGCATTACCGGCGCTTTCTCTCCGATATGCTGCTTTCACTCCCAGGCGTCCGCGAAAGCCACACCTACGCCGTGATGGAAGAGGTCAAGGAAACGTCAAGCTTGCCGGTTTGAGCCGGGAAGCCGTTTTTCTACTGCTGCAGCACCTGCTTGATGTCGATCAGGTTCGAGCGCACGCGCAGAATATAAAAACCCATGGTTGTCAGATGGTTTGGAAACAGCCAACCGCCTTCGCTGCCATTGGCGATGATCCAGGGCGTGATGTTCAAGGCCGAGCGCAACTGTCCGTCCATACCATCCCACAGCGGGGTCAGGTGCTTCTCATCCAATACCTGTTTAAAATCCACCTGCGCCGCATTCATCAGGCCATAATAGGCGTAAAGCTGGCCGTACGCGAACCAGAAACGGTCATCGGCGCGCGTGTCGAACCAGCCATAATTGTTGTTTTCCGAACGATCTTTCAAAATAGCCGAAGTCGCGCCGATATCGTTGGCGATACGGTCGATGAACTGGATGAGATTATCCGCACGCGCATCGAAAATGGCATTGCAAGATTCAAGCTTGGTATTGAACGTACGCAAATCCTTGACCGCCGAACGATAATAACTCGGCGTCGGCGTCTTCGGACCAAAGGGATTGAGGCCAAAATACCAGGCGTCTTCAGTAAATTGCAGGTTTCCGCGCGCCTTCTGCAAGTCGGCGTCGATCTGCGAGGTCCCGCGAACACGCCCAAGTGTATCGACGAGTTCAACCGCCGTGCGGCGTACAGCAGAATTGATGCCACGCTGGAAGGATGCCTTGTTATCCAGGAATGGCGTATTGTCCCAATCGACGCCGAAGAACCCGAGCTTGTAGAGCAGCATGGAGGAAATCCATGCGTTTTGGTTGACGTTGAAATCCGTAAGGTCTGCCGTCACCTGCACGATAGCCGAACGTGCACACGTCTTCGCGGCACCCGTATCGACAGCTTGCGTCGGCGAAGGAACCGGTTCGCCCACAGGAACTGTAAGGCTCTTGAAATTATAGGCGACAATATAATCCGGGTTGAAATTCTTCCAGACCTGCGTGTTGTAGAAGAAATAGCCGTAGAGACCGAGCCATACGAGCACTGCAAGACCAAGAACCGCCTTGAGGATGATGCCCCGCTGACCATACCAGCTCCCGAGCCACATGAACGGCCATAGGAGGATTCCGATCACGAAACCGATGCCACGTCCAATGTAGTAGAAGATACGGCTGAAGAAATTGATCACGGGCTCGAGCATCCTGTTCCTCATTACTGTTCAAGTCCATAAAGCCACTGGCGCAGCCCTTACCTGTCACTCACATAGGTTGTTTCGAGAAAATCGACAACGTGTTCCTGCGAGATAGGGAACCGGCCTGTAGAATCGGTCCAAAAGTTCCGCCTTCGCAGCCTGCAACGAGCCGGGCGTTAATTGACGAGTATCGACTTCTCGCCCACGCTACTTTACGCCAACCCATACAGCTTCTTCCTTAGCCCCTCCTTATCCTTCAAATAAATTGTCTTCAGTGTCTCGACGACATGTTGCTGATAGGGAGGGCTCCAGCCTTGATAGTCCGCATAGAATCCCGGCTTGTTGAAGACATAACGCGACAGGAAATCCCACGGCACGAAATCGCTGATGAGGTGGTTGACCAGCCAGGCGTYCGGGTGCCGTGGCAAGGCGCGTACGACAAGAAACCGGCGTTTCGGATCGATTTCCGCCATGTTCAGCTGCCCGGTCTGGCCGATCTCGCGCTTGACCGCATTGAGGAATGGCCACGTGCCATCATGATTGATCAGGCTGGCATTGGCGTGAATCCATGTCTGCAGCCAGATACGGTCGATGTTGGTCAGGTCCCTTTCCGGCTCCAATGACTGGATCAAATGCCGGATGATCATCTCGCCGCGATTTTCCAGATAGCCGGACTGCTCGATCCACGAGGCGCGCGGCAGTTCGATGCGCCCGGTCGAGGCGAGAAACTGAAAGACCTGCTCGGCATCCTTGATGGAAATATAATTCACCTGCCACGGCCGCGAACGCCGGAATCCCGGCGCGGACGGATCGCCAATGACGGTCGTCGTATTGTCATCGACAAAGATGAAAACACCACCGAAATGGCTGGTCCAGAAGGCGCGATGCCGGAATATCACCTTATCCGGCACCAGCGAATTCTCCCGGATATCGCCGGTGACCTTGGCGAGTTCCACCATGCGGTTGATGAGCTCGTTGTTGCGCCAGGTGTCTGGCTCGTCTTCCAGCCGGTCGACCAGAAGCCGCAGTTCCGCCGCCTGCCCCATGACGTTTTCCGCCGAGAGCACCCGGAACTCAACCTGGTTGATCGACAGAAGGTCCTCGATGTCGTTGACGACCGAAACGCTATCCTCGATCTCGCCGTAGAGCACATCCTTGATCGTCAGCGCATTGATGGCGCGGGAATTGCTGGTGAAAAACTCGTACATCAGTTGCGAAGTGTTGGAAAATTGCGTGTGGACGACTGGCAAATCCGCCTGCGCCGGGGTCAGAATGATGAACCGCCGGTTGACGCCATTTGGATCGAGATAAGATGGGTCCTTCAGCTCCTTGGCGATTTCCGGCGAAAAGCCGGTCCTGTCGACGTTGAATTTCTTGAGTTTCGTCGCAGGGAAACCGAAGGATTTCAGCGCGCGATTGTAGCGCTCTATCAGGTGCGGCTGGTCGATCGTCAGCAAGCGTCCATAGATCAGCTCGTTTTCGTAGAGAAGGTCCATCAGAGGTCCCACTGCCCCTTGGCTTTGAGCGCCTCGACTTCCCGCATCGCCCGCTCACGCAATCTCACGTGCCGCACCATCTTGTCCACGGCCGCATCGTCGGATTTGTCCGCATAGCGGAATTCGGAATCCGCATAGCGGTTGGTTTCCTGCAGCACCATCTCCATCGTGAAGGGCTTGCGCAACGACTCGATCATCGCCTTCTTTTCATCATAGCCCTTGTGCATGAACGTTTCTGGCTTTTCAAACCATTCATCCGGAAGTTCCACATCCATCGCCCGCATCTTGATTGCATCGGTGACGTTCTTGATGGCACGTCCGGTGAAGCGCGGCTCACGCTCCTTGATCATGTGCAGATAGGTGCCGATGTCGGATAGGGTTTTTGGCTCGCCATTGTCCGCAATGAAGCGATCAAAGACCACTTTCAGCCCCTCCTCCTGCGGCTCCGACAATTCGTCATAGGCCGTCTCCACCGCCCGTTCGATCTGTTGCGCTTCATAAAGCTTGTGGTCGCCGAGCGGTATCTTGTGGTTTTTGCCTGCCAGCAGCGCGAAGATATCGATGTAATCGTCGCGTGTCTGCGGCCCGTCGACCAGCCAGCGCGCCCCTGCCCTCTGCCTCAACGCATCGTCAACATTCTCCGGGTAGTTGGAGAACATGCCGAATGAGCAATTCCCGCGAACAACAGTGGAAGCGCCGGAAAAAGCTTCCATCAGTACGCCGGTGATCTCGTGTTGGCCCGACGAGGCGCGGTCATCCGAACGCTTGGCCGCCACCTGGTCGATGTCATCGATTGTGCCGAAACCGATCACGCGCGGATTGAGCACATTCGTCACGAATTGCTTGCAGTTCTGTCCGGACTTGCCCTGATAGGACGATATCTGATCCACACCGAAATTCTCATAGTGAAAGGCGTAACCCGCGACCTGGCAATAATCATTGAGCAGCCCGGCGATCATCTGGATCAGCGTGGTCTTGCCCGTGCCCGGCGCACCATCACCGATGAACGTGAACAGAAACCCGCCCAACTCGACAAACGGATTGAGCTGCCGGTCGAAATCATAAGCCATCAGCATTTTGGAAAGCTTCAGGGCCTGAAACTTGGCGATGTGGTTGCCGACAACTTCGTTCGGTTTCTTGAATGTCATCACTAGCGGAGTGCGTTTCTTCGATGGCGCAACATCGAACCCGTCCAGTGTGAAGTCATCGCTGTCGAGCCGCAGGTGCGTATCTTCGAAACTGCCGAGCCCGTCAAATCGTCCCTTGCGCTGCAAAAGCCCTTCGATGGCAAGCGCCGAAAAGGCTTTGGCGCGCGCCAGCATTACCTGCTCGTCGGTCGCGCCGGATATCGCACGATCGAGACCGGCAATTACTGATTTCAAGGCGTCTTGCGCCGTATCGAAGACAAAATCCGGCTCGCTCATATCATTGGCTGGCTCTGAATCAGCCTCGATCAATTGCGCGAGATAGGCCGCAAAAGCGAAAGCGGCAACGTAAGCTGCAGCTGACAGAAGCCGTTTGAAATGACTGGCCTCTTCACCCTGTAACGGAGCGGAAGCATTGCGCGCCATCAGGCTTTCAAGGTCACTCTGCCGGCCGAAAACATCGGCGACGGCCAGTGCAATCGCTACACCACGACGAGCCCGAAACAACAGTGTGTGTTGGGCAATCGAAAGCATGTGATCGTCGGGGCGCACAGACTGGATGGTTTTTGCAAGCTCCACCTCACGCGTCTTGCGCAATCCGCCGGTGGAAACAGTGGAGACAAAACGCCGATCAGTTCCCGCAATTTCGGTACCGGACTTCTCGCCGCTATCGAGCGAGACAAATCGCGTCACCATTGCTTGTGCGACGGCAAGATGCTTGGAGATGTCCTTCTCCTCAAGCGTGGTCAGACCGACATCCATGATCGTTTCCTCCTCAAACGCCGCTGATCACCTGTCCATTGGACAGGATATGCGTCTGAAACCCCTTGAAGATCCCTGCCGCTTCCCCCGATGCGTACAACGCCTGATAGGCCTCATGCGGCACCAGAGCATGCTGCTCGTAGTGACTGACGCCCTGCCTCGCCGCTTCGAGGTCATCAGTATTGATGTGAAACTCTTCACGCGATGGCTCCGACGACCAAAGGCCACGTTTGCCGAGTTTCTCCGCCTTGGAAAAAACTTCCTGCAAGGTCCAGGTCAGGAGCCAAGCGTCCTCCGGCTTGCGTACCCGCTCAAGGACGTCGGCAACCTTCTGATTATGCTCAGTAATTCCGGCCGTGTAGAATGGCCCGAGAACAAGCCGGCGTAGCTGCTTGGGGTGCAGTTCCGGAAAATCCTGATCGAGTGCCGTAGCGATGGTAACTGGCGACAGCGAATAGGCCGAGTTCTTCGCGGCAAAGTCGTCGAAGCGGCGCGCGAGATCCGGATTGAGAAGACCGCCGACCGGGAATGGGATTCTGACTTTGTTGTTGAGCTTGCCCTCGGCCACTAGCGTCTCCACCATATCTTCGGATGAGTCCTCGATGATCGCCATGTAGATCAATGGCAAGTTCGAGGCTCCGTCGAATGCGCCCCAATGCACCACGTAGAAGGGGCGCATGGTTTTCGGGTTAACAGAAACGCGGATGGTCGTTGGCAGCAAGAAGGGAGAGAATATCTCGCCTTTGTCCACCACTTCCAGATAAACCCGATCCGCCATGGACCTTTGCAGATCGCGCGGAAACTCGCGATTGCGCAGAATGAAATCCGCCATCTCGCCCCGAAGCGCATCCGCCGGCGGAATGGCAGCAAGCCGCAGCGATGCGTCCTTCTTGTCATTTTCAAGCTCCAGAACATTCTGGAAGACAGGAAAACCGCTCTCGGCCTTGGATATGCGAAAGCGCTCGGCAAAACCGAGCCTGTTTCGCCAGCATTCGAACGAAGAAACAAGGCGCTGCAGATATTCAGATACAGTCTGTGCAACCAGATCATGCTTGTAGAGTGGCGAGTCCTGGTTGTTCAGAAAGACTTCGAGCCCATCGAGCGCCGCACGGATAGCGCCAAAATAGCGCTCGGCCGCTGCAAGATCCGCATTGGCATCGTCGGTCATTGATTAGCTCTGCACGTAATCGGCGGAATTGTGCTTCTTCAGCACCTCTGAGAACCGCCGCGAGAAAGCATCGTCAGCCAGCTTCTTGCGACGCTGGATATCCTGCGAACTGACCATGTTCCTCTCGTGCATTTCGAGAAGATCGCCAATATGCTTCTGCGCCGCCGCACCGACACCGGCCATGGTCTCCTCAGCTGCCGTATCCACCTTGCTGCCGAGCGTATTGATCTTGTGCGCCACGTCCTGTTGCGCGGCCGTTTTCAAAGAATCTTCCAGCGCCTTGTAAAGAACGATGCGCTGCTCGGTATCGATCGACAGTTTGTTGATCAGCGTGCTCTGCGCCGCAATCTGGTTATTGAGCGAATCGACGAAAGTCTGAAACATGGAGGTGTAGCGTTCCAGCGTCTGGCTTTCCGCAAGCAGTTCCTGCTCCTTGGCCTGGCGCTCATTATATTCTGTGGCGAGCTTTGACCGCTGACCTTCAAGCTCGGTGCGTGCGCCCTGATCTGTCGATGCGGCAATCTTGTTTTCAATATCCAGCAAGAGCGGGTTTAGTTCTTCGATCCGCTTTTGCGTCGCTTCGAGGTTGGCGATGGTGGACTTGCGCCGTTCTATGACAGTCGCAAGGCTCGTTTCGGAGGTCTTGTAGCGTTCGTCCAGAACACCTTTCTGCTCTTTCAGAATACCAACAATCCGGTCGGACTTGGAAAGGAGTTCCTGAAGATTTCCCGCAAGTGACATATTGCGAACGCGGTCTGAACGCAGGCGCTGCATCTTCTGCTTGGAGAAGATGCCGATAAACTTTTCCCAGCCGGAATAACCTTTCATGCTTTCGAATTCAGAACCGAAAACATTGGTGGCATCCTCCAGCCCGATGATCAGCTCGGCAATATTGCCTTCCATCACCTTCTGTTGACGCAGGACATCATCAATGCGCGCATTTTCGATATCGAAATCGGAAGCGCCGATCTTCTCATCAGCTTTGGCGAATTTGTCGAGGACTATTGTGGACTGATCGATTTTGGTCCGCATATCATTGACCATTGTTCTGGTCTTCTCGATCTCGGAATCGAAGTTCTGCAAACTCGCCATTTAAGTCTTCCCCTGATTACCAAAATCGCTTCTCGCGACGACCGAATATAGACACGCTACATTGCGAAAAAAAGCCTACGGGAAAATGACAGGTCTCAAGGTAAACTTGCAAGCAGAGATTCGCCGTTTAAGGCTTTTGGACTTCCCCATACGCAACCCGGCCCGTTTCCTCTTCCCAGTGTTTGCGGCAGAGCGAGACATAGACGGATTTCTCGATCGCCACCTGATCGCCCTCAAGCAGCGCCTCCCCTTTCGGTCCGTGACGAACAACCATTGTCGCCTTGGCGCCGCAGTGACAGATGGTGCGGATTTCCCGCAAAGTGTCGGCAATGGCGAGCAATTCCGCAGAACCGGGAAAGAGTTTGCCCTGAAAATCCGTGCGCAGACCAAAACACAAGACCGGCAGGTTAAGGCGGTCGACCACGCGCGCCAGCTGCCAGACCTGCTCCTTGGTCAGGAACTGCGCTTCGTCGACAAACACGCAACTCAGCGCGCTTTCACCGTGGGCCTTGGCGATAAGCGAAAAAAGATCGTCTTGATCGCGATAAAGCAGCGCTTCGGCGCTGACACCCAGACGTGAGGTGATCCTTCCGACACCGTCTTCGGCATAGTGCGCAGCCGTGAACAGCATCGTCCGCATGCCGCGTTCCTGATAGTTGTAGGAAGCCTGCAAAAGCAGCGTCGATTTTCCGGCATTCATAGCCGAGTAACTGAAATAGAGTTTTGCCATCTCCCGCTTTAATCAGAGTTGGCTCTCCGCATGAACCCTTACAATCCGCTCCCTTGCAACTTTTGTCGGAATATCAACAACTGTCGCTATTTGACCGGATTTATGCGCGCCTATGCTTGAATGCGTTTCCGTTTGGTGCTTGGTTCATGACATTGAAAATCCGGTAAAAACCGGAAGGGGAGAACTATCGATGAAAGTACTATCCAAATTCACCATTTCCTTGGCTTTGGTCCTTTCCGCAGGTACGGCATTCGCTGCGGAACCCGAATCCTGCAAGACAGTCCGATTCGCCGATGTAGGCTGGACTGACATCACAGCTACCACGGCTGCGACGAGCGAAGTGTTGAAGGCCCTGGGTTATTCGACCGACACGAAGGTTCTCTCCGTACCGGTGACCTATGMTTCGCTTGGCAAGAAAGACATTGACGTGTTCCTGGGCAACTGGATGCCGACTATGGCAGCCGACGTAAAGCCATACCTCGAGAACAAGACTGTCGAAGACCTCGGCCCTAATCTGACAGGTGCGAAATACACCCTCGCTGTGCCGCAATATCTCTATGACAAGGGTCTGAAAGACTTCAAGGATATCGCCAAGTTCAAGGATGACCTCGGCGGCAAGATCTACGGCATCGAGCCCGGCAATGATGGCAACCGCTTGATTCTCGACATGATTTCCAAGGACACCTTCGGTTTGAAGGGTTTTGAACTTGCTGAATCGTCCGAGCAGGGCATGCTCGCGCAGGTCGCCAAGCAGACAAAAAGCGAAAAACCAATCGTCTTCCTCGGTTGGGAACCGCACCCGATGAACTCGAATTTCAAGCTTGCCTATCTCTCTGGCGGCGATGATGTTTTCGGACCGGACTTTGGTGGCGCCATCATTCATACCAACGTTCGTGCTGGGTATACCACAGAATGCCCGAACATCGGCAAGCTCCTGACCAATCTCAAATTCAATCTGCAGATGGAAAATGAGATCATGGGCAAGATTCTCGATGACGGTGAAGATGGTGCCAAGGCTGCTACCGAATGGCTGAAAGCCAACCCGGCGATTCTGGATACGTGGCTGGCAGGCGTCACAACCTTCGATGGCAAGGAAGGCCTCCCCGCGGTCAAGGCGTCGCTGGGCCTATAACAATCGCTGTCCCTGACGGGATAAGAGACCAAAGAACATGAGCCGCCCGGTGCACTGGTCGGGCTGCTCCTTTCACTTACTCTTTGTGGGGATGGTTTTGGTTTGGATTGGTTAACGCAAGACAAGATTCCGGTTGGCAGGACAGCGAAAGCGGCCGTCGATTGGCTCACCACCAATTTTGCCGGATTTTTCGATGGACTTGCCGCAGTCATGCAGGCCTTCATCGACGGCCTGATGTTTGTGCTGAAATATCCACATCCCCTGATCATGGTCGTGATTTTCGCCGCCATCGCTTACGCCCTGCGCCGGTCCATAGCGGTCACGCTTCTCACCATTCTTGGCTTCCTGTTCATCCTCAATCAGGGATACTGGCAAGAAACAATGGAGACACTGACCCTGGTGCTCTCCTCGTGCATCCTGTGCATGGGGATCGGCGTGCCCATCGGCATTATCGCCGCGCACCGGCCGAAGTTCTATGCCGCGATACGTCCCGTACTCGACCTGATGCAGACGTTGCCCACCTTCGTCTATCTCATCCCTGCCATCGTCTTCTTCGGCATAGGTATGGTGCCCGGCCTGATTGCAACCGCAATCTTTGTGTTGCCGGCACCCATCCGTCTCACGCATCTCGGCGTTTCCTCGACACCCCGGCATCTGATCGAAGCCGGCGAAGCTTTTGGTGCCTCATCTCGTCAGCTCCTGTGGAAGATCGAGCTGCCCTATGCCATGCCACAAATCCTGGCTGGCCTCACCCAGACGATCATGCTGTCGCTCTCAATGGTGGTCATCGCGGCTCTGGTCGGAGCCGATGGCCTTGGCGTTCCGGTCGTGCGTGCCCTGAACTCGGTAAACACGGCCTTGGGCTTTGAAGCGGGTCTCGTCATTGTGGTCGTCGCCATCATACTCGACCGTATATTCCGTCCCGGTAAGGAGCCAGGTGAATGACAGCGATCACACTGGATAATGTCTGTATTATTTTCGGCAAGAAGACTGACGGTTCGCTATTCCTCGCCGATCAAGGCAAAAGCCGCTCGGATATCCAGGCTGAAACAGGCCATGTGCTGGGCGTTCACAACTGCACTCTCACCATCGCCGAGGGCGAAATAGTCGTATTGATGGGGCTCTCCGGTTCGGGAAAGTCAACGCTCCTGCGCGCGATCAATCGCCTAAACCCCATCTCTCGCGGCTCTGTCGTCGTTCACAACAATGGACGAGCCATCGATGTCGGCAAGGCTGACAAGACAACCTTGCGGGATTTGCGCAAACACCTTGTTTCGATGGTGTTCCAGCAGTTCGGTCTCCTGCCTTGGCGTACAGTCGAAGAGAATGTCGGGTTCGGGCTTGAGCTCTCCGGTGTTCCGAAGGAAGAGCGCGCGAAAGCCGTGCAGCAGCAGCTGGAACTCGTTAATCTCAAGGACTGGGCCAAGCGTAAGGTCGGTGAGCTCTCCGGTGGCATGCAGCAGCGTGTCGGCCTCGCGCGCGCTTTCGCAACAGGTGCACCGATCTTGCTGATGGATGAGCCCTTTTCAGCGCTTGACCCGCTTATTCGAACCCGCCTGCAAGATGAACTTCTCAGCCTGCAGGAGCGTCTGAAGAAGACGATCGTTTTCG
>NZ_JBFUMG010000096.1:0-12112 GCF_054049495.1 Phyllobacterium sp. P5_D12
GGTTTAAAACCCTACCCTGACTCTCAGAATATAAAGCGAGGCACTATGCAAAATGAACTTGATATCTACGTGGGATGGGACTCACGCGAACCGATCGCCTATGAGGTCGCCAAGAGCACTGTATTGAAACATGCAACCATCCCCGTTCGAGTAATTCCGATCAAGTTGGAAGAGCTCGTGGAAAAAGGCGCGTATACACGTGATATTGATCCTCTCGCCTCAACCGAGTTCACCTATTCTCGCTTCTTCACGCCCTGGCTCGCTGACTATAAGGGGTGGGCACTATTCTGCGATTGTGACTTCCTGTTCTTCGGCGATGTAGCGAAACTGCTCGAATACCGGGATGAAACGAAAGCAGTGGTTTGCGTCAAGCACGACTATACGCCGAAGGAAGGCACGAAGATGGACGGTAAGGTCCAGACCAGCTATCCACGCAAAAACTGGTCATCGTTCATGCTGTTCAATTGTGATCACCCGTCGACACGCCAACTCACTCCGGAACTTATCAATCGGGAGAGCGGTGCTTATCTACACCGGATGCAATGGGCGCAAGACGACGAAATTGGCGAGGTTCCGGTTGAATGGAACTGGCTGGAAGGCTGGAACGAAAAGCCGACGAACGGCTATCCAAACGCCGTCCACTTCACCAATGGCGGACCTTGGTTCAAGGATTGGCAAAATGTGGACTACGCCGACGAGTGGCGCGCGGCCGCCAGCGCTGTCGATCCGAATTGGAAAACTATCTGAATCTCCGATAGTCCGGATTTGCAATAATAAACCGCGCTGCCTTTAACGACACGCGGTTTATACCGCTAAGCGCGAAACGATGCGTCCGCCTTTAACGCATTGAATCTGCTGAAAGTCTCGTCTGTCCATAGTGGAAGGCCGGATTTTTTAGCGACTTCGTGATCAGCAGTGTAAAGCGAATATCCTCGATCGATAAGCACCTGTAGTATCTGCTTGTCGGTACCTGCGTGCAAACGTTTCAGATTGGCATCGTTGTAAATGTGTCCTGACGAATCGGGATTGATCCCACTGATGATTACAGCCTTGGCTCCGCTCAGAATGGCATAAAAAACTGCCGTAATCCCATTCGAGAACTTCATATCATCATCGATTTCGACGTTGAGCCCCCCCATGACAGCCTCGTACATCGCCATACGCTTGAAGCGGTTGATCACCTTCACGTCGTCATAATAATAGTTGAACGCGGCGAGCCCTTGTTTAAGCAGGTCCAAGCTTTTAGGCCAGCGTACGACGTAAAGGAGCCGTGTACGTTTTCCGTCAAGCACCTTGCGAACGTGCACAGCGTTGGTGGTTTGTCCCTCGACCTGATTAAACTGCATGAAGGTCGCATCCGGAGCGTCAACTCCCCACTTGTCCAAAATGCTTTGCGAACCGTTGACTGTGATCACATGAAACTGTGTGCCGAAGCCGGCGGGAACCGTCGAAACGGGTGCCGACCCTACGACAACGACTGGTCCCGTGAATTCAACCGGATGCGCCGGCGCGCGGGGTCGCAAAATCCTGTAAATCACAGACCGCCGGATCTTGGTCAGGATTTCAAACCGAGGCAACCTCATAAAGCGCGGCCTTTCACAATGCGGTTTGAACATCCTCGCGCATAAAGGTTATGATATGCGGATATACTGGTACGCCCAAGGGGAATCGAACCCCTGTTTGCGCCGTGAGAGAGCCTTTTTAACCGCATTTTCACGCCATCACCTGTCCACGGACGTCCACCCCCGTTCACATAACTATTTGAAATTGTTATCCTCTGTCAAGCGGGCATCTACTGTTGTCTTTGGCTGCCCCCGGATGTATATCGGTACTAATATCGGTACCACTTGAGGACATTCATGGCCCGGACCCGGAAAGACGCGCCCATTACCACCCGCAACGCCCGCAGGGCGCTCAAGGTGCGCAAGCGGCCGTATTGCAGGAGCCTTGGTCCCGGCACGGCTATCGGCTACCAGCGTAAGGAACGCGGCGGCATCTGGCAGGCCATCGAGTATCTCGGTGGCAAAAACTACCGGCATGCGCGGCTTGGCGTCGCCGATGACGTGCTGGACGCAGACGGCATCGTCGTTCTCGACTACGAAGGCGCCAAGAAAGCGGTCGCCGCCCAAATTGCCCGATGGCGGGCAGCGGATCGGGCTGCCGTCGATGGCCCCGCGCCAACAGTCCGCTCGGCGGTCGAGGCCTATGTCGGCATGCGCGATGCCCGCGAGCGGTCGCAGCATCGCCTGCGGGGAGACGCCAGGAACCGCCTTACCCTTCACGTGCTCACCGACGACATCGCCGATATCGCGCTTCAGGAACTGACCGAAGGACGGCTTGCACGCTGGCTTGAGCAGCGCCCTGCCGGTTTGTCACCATCGACCATTCGCCGCATCAGCAACGACTTTAAAGCCTGCCTCAACCTGGCAGCGAAGAAGCATCGACCACAGCTCCCGGCCGAGATGCCGACGATCATCAAGCATGGACTTGCGACGGCGGAAGGCTCGTCGCCGCAAGCACGCGACGGGGCGGCCTTGTCCGACAGGGACGTGCGCGCGATCATTGAGGCGGCCCGGGTGGTCGATACCGAGGCGGGCTGGGACGGCGATCTGTGGCGTCTCGTCCTGACGCTCGCCAGCACCGGGGCACGGTTCAGCCAGGTTGCACGTATCCGTGTCGCCGATCTTCAGATCGCCCAGGGGCGCATCATGGTTCCGACCAGCCACAAAGGCCGAGGCAACAAAAAGGTCAGTCACACCGGCGTCCGCGTCGGCGATGACGTTATCGATGCGCTGCGGCCGGCCATTGCCGGTCGACGGGCAAATGATCCGCTGCTCGAGCGCTGGAAGCATCGTCAGGCCAAGGCGACCGAAAGGCTGCCGCCACGTTGGGAGCGCGTTTCGCGCGGACCGTGGCTCAATGCCTCGGAACTGTCCAGGCCTTGGGCGCTGATCGTGAACCGGGCGGTGCTGCCGGCAGATACGATTCCCTATGCGCTGCGGCACTCCTCGATTGTCCGGATGCTCAAATCGGGTTTGCCGATCCGGCTGGCCGCCTCGCTGCACGATACGTCGAGCGCGGTGATCGAGCGCCACTATGCTTCGGTCATTACCGACGCCATGGACGAACTCGCCGGGCGTGCGCTGATTCCGCTTGTCTCGGAAGGTTGTAATGCGAAAGTTATGTTCGAGGTCGCCTCGGCATGATTGCGACGGGCTAGGCCGTTCGACCGAATCGGGATCATACTACTCGTAGCCCATAGCCCTACGATCTTCGGGAGAATTGCGCCATGCCTAACGATAGCGACTCCATTTCGACCGAGCCAAGCTGGATCCATTCGCCAGCATCGCTTTTGCCGTTGTGGGAAAGAGCTGTGGCAAAAAGGGCCTTCGCTGAAGCGGACGCTCGAACGACAAACCGCCGCAAATTAGACGAGCTCTACGATAGAGCGGCCTTGAAGATATATGACAAGCCAGGGACCGATCAGCCCACGACTCGCGAAGTGCTTGCAAAAAGTTTGCGGATTATTCGCGCCTCAGGCAAGCGGCAAGTGGCCCGCGATCTATTACAACTCTTCAAGAGTAATGGACCCGGACGTCCGACGGCCGACAAAGAGCACTACGAAATTGCCGAAATGTATCATGCCGTGATGTTGAAGTTGCGTAACGAGCGTCCCGGAGGCCGTGTGCACAAGAATGAAGTCAAATACAAAGTCGCCCAAATCACGGGAAAATCGAGAGCGACGGTAGAGCGGGCACACGCGAAGTATGGCCGTTGGATTGCGGCACGCGAGGAAGCGAAGACCTCGCTGGAGGACAATGCAACAATAAAGGGGTATTTTTGAGGGAGAATACTAGACGACAAGCTGTCGTCCATGACTATACTGGGAGGCTACTTCAACCAACGCACGTGGAGTAGCATCATGGGTTTCCCAAAGATTTCAAATACGGCCACCGGCTATACGGCGGTTTCGGTTGCGCCCCTTAAACGGGTCGCGCTTGATATTCCAGGTACCGTTGACGCGTCAGGTCTGTCCAGGGCGCAAATCTACAAAGACCTGCGGGCCGGAAAGCTCGTGGCCTACAAGAACGGTAGCCGGACGCTAATTTTTCTCGACGATCTGGAAGGATATTTGCGTGGGCTGCCCCGCGCACAATTTCGACCGCTGGCCGATGAGGCTGCTATCAACATTCCCAATAGTGATGCTCGCTCGGAAACGGGCGCGACCGACGTAGTCGAGTCCGCATCCACCAGCGGGAAGACCCGGCGTCACCAGACACAGAAATGACGAACCGCCGGCTGATGACCGGCGGMTCGCAGGCAATTTAGGGCATTTGCAAAGTGCTCATAATATGTTGCTCTGCTTCCGTTGCGTCAAGCCCAAGTGGTTCTTCAACTTCAATGAGGAACCGAAATGCTAATGCGCGCACCACAGGCCGAACGCRGCCTGGACCTCTATGAAATTTCGCCCGTTGCCATACGTGCCGTACTTCGGACCGAGCGACTACAGCCAAACATGTTTGAACTAGCAGGCGGGCCAGACGCAATTGCGCGAACGGCGCGCGATGCAGGCCATCATGTCCTTGCTACTGACACAATCAACTACAAATCACCCGACCAAGGCGATCCTCGTGCCGCAAACTGTCGCGAAGTTCGGTCTTCGCCATGTGATCTCGTCCTCAATCTGGGCGATCACAAGAGAGGCGTCCGCTACGATTTAAACTCAGTTACGGGCGGCAGGATCGTGCGCCTCGTCTCAACGCATGCTCCCGAGGCCCACTGAAATGGCAACGCTCGGAAAGATCGTTCTGATGCTAAGCAGCGACCAGCCTGGCGAGGTCGTGGCGGCACGTGACGCGCTGAAGAGAGGCCTCGCGCTTGAGGGCCACGATTTGTATTGGTTGGCCGAGCAAGTGGACCGGTGCATCGCCAGTTTACACGGTGGTCGCGGAGGAAGCGTTCACAACGCCGAAGCTGATGAAATCGACCACCAGGCCGCTGCGAAATGGCTGCTTGATAACTTCGCTTCTCTCCTGAGCGCGAAAGAGTGGGATTTCGTTGAGAGAATGACTAGATGGGTTGGCGAGCCCTCCCAACCGCAAACGAATTGGCTGTGTGCCCTCCTACGTAGACATGGGTATCGGCCATGACGCCGCTTGAGCTCGCCCTTTCCTATGCGTCGCAGGGTTTCACGGTTCTGCCCGTCAACCCAGTTAATAAACACGCGCTGACGATGAACTGGACGAACGCGCTGGTAAAAGGCGCCCCCGGATCGTCGAAGGATCCAGATCAGGTGCGCACTTGGTGGGAGCAATGGCCGAACGCCTGCATCGGTCTGCGCACCGGCAAGGTCAACGGCTTCGTGGTCGTCGACATCGACAAGCACGGACTTTCCGACGGGTTCAAGACGATCCAAACATTTCCAGACATAGATCCGAACTCGACGGCTACCGTGCTTACAGCCGGCAGCGGGCGTCATATCTATTACGCCTATGCTGGCGAACTGAAGTCGGGGACGCTAGGTGAAGGCGTCGATTTCCTTGCGGAGGGGAGGATGGTGATCGCCCCGAACTCGGTGCGTAGCGACGGCAAGCACTATCAGTTGGTCAATGGTCGCGACCTCACCGCGTTGGCGCCCCTGCCCAATTCTGTCCTAGCGCGGTTGAAACGGTCACCGGGACAGAAGAAACTTAATGCATGGTCGGCGAAAATCGAAGCGACGCAGGAAGGTGATCGCCACAACGTTGTGCGGGATGCGAGCTGGGCACTTGCCCACGAAGTCGTCGACGGGAAGCTGGACGAGACCGAGTTTCGCCACCGCATCGCAGACATGGCTGGAACCTGCCTTCCGCCACTCGATGGGCTCGATACCGAAAACCTGATCGAAAGCGCGCTGCACAAAGCCCGCGAAAAGGTAGGCGGTGAAGAGGATTTCCGCTTCAGGCTACCCGATTTTGAACCGTACGATGAGCCAGCCAACGCTGCCGAACTCCTGGTGGGCGTCGGAACAGCGCTCAAGACCTATCTCTCGATCGACGGTGACCAAATCGTCGCGGTGGCATTGTGGATCGTCCATACCCATTGCATCGAGGCGACTGACTACACGCCGCGCCTACTCATCCGCTCACCGACCAAAAGGTGCGGCAAGTCCACCCTGCTCAGGATCATCAGCAAGCTGGTGCGCCGTCCGCTGCCCCTGTCCGGAGTATCGGCGGCAATGTTGTTTCGCTCTATCGCCGCTTTCAGCCCGACTTTGCTGCTTGATGAGGCGGACAATGCCGGGCTGTCACACAACGAGGAGCTTCGCGCTGTTTTAAATGAAGGTGTCTACGCCGAGGCGATCATAGGCCGCACGGTTGGCGATGACCATGAGCCAAAACTTTTTCCCATCTTCGCCCCCGCCGTACTGGCCGGGATCGGCAACATGCCAACGACGCTAATGGACCGGTCCGTCATTATTGAAATGCGGCGCAAGCAGAAATCAGAGAGGAAGGAGCGGTTCGACCGCCGCCGGATTGATCACCTGACTCTACTCGGCAGAAAGGCAGCAAGATTCGCCATCGACAACGCAACTGTCTTGGCCGTTGCCGATCCCGAAGTCCCGGAAAGCCTGAACGACCGTGAGCTTGATGGCTGGCGACCCCTGCTGGCGATCGCCGACTTGGCAGGGGACGTATGGGGCCGAAGGGCGAGGACTGCCGCAGTCAACCTGTGCGGCACAGCCGACGACAATGATTACGAAGAGCCGGCCCTGACGCTGCTGGCCGACTGCCTTGGCATTTTCGAAGACCTGAAAAATAGAGGCAGAGCCGGATATGAGGCCGACCAGGCAAGCGGGGTCGAGGCCGAGATTTCCAGTGCCGGGCTGATGCAGCAGCTGCATAAGCTCGAAAACCGGCCGTGGAGCGAGTGGGGTAGGATGCGAAAGCCGATTACCCAGCACGCCATTGCCCGGCTGCTGAAGCCATACGACATCAGGCCGGGCAATGTCGGTCCGAGGGAAAACCGCACCAAGGGATATCTCTGGGCCGCCTTCGATGATGCGTGGAAACGCTACGGAGGCCGATCATGAGCTTACTCGCCCTTCAATCCGTACATCCGTTCACAGCGTTGATTTCATTGCCGGTTTTGACTTTCGCAACCGTTCACCGATGGGATTTTGTGTACGCTTTGAAATACCGAAAACTCCAATGAAATCAACGCTGTGAACGGGTGCACGGATTGAAGTGGCAAGTAAGTCAAGTACAGGCGATTGCGGCACCTGCCAAACTGGAACCGCGAACAGAAAGGAAATGAAAATGAAAGTCTCTCAAGATTATGYCGGCTCATTTATAACGGCTACATGGCTGGTCGAATTTCTGAAGGAACACGGCCTTAACGAACTCACCGCGACCATCGCCAGTGTACGCCAGCACAAATTCAACAATGGCGAAACCAAATATGTCCTGGCGCTTGTTGGAAAGACTATGGAGGTCACAGTCAACAAGACCAATGCCCTCATTCTAGCCAAGGACTTGGGCGACGACACAGCCGGCTGGCCCGGTAGCAGGCTCGTGATGTCCACCAGTTGGGGCAATGTGCTCAATGGCTCCGGCAATATCATGCATATGCGCGGTGTACCTCCTGCCCAAAAGACAAGTCCAAATGTTGTGCCGCCGCTGCAGCCGATGCAGGGCAACAGTTCCAGCAACGGCTACGCAGCGGCATCGCAACCGGCAGCTGACCGACCTGCGCAACCGCAGAGCAACATTTCTGCCGAGCTCAACGACGAGATCCCGTTCTGATGCGATGTTTCGTGCGCGTGATTGTTCGCAGCAGTCACGCGTACCATCCAAGGCAAGATTTTACTCCATGCCTTGAAATCGGGCCATCAAGAGACGGACTTGGATGTAGACACCTTTATACGATGCGGTATTATATTACCACCATGACACTCAATGCCCGACAGGAATGTTTTGTCCAAAACCTTGTAGCGAGGGGGATGAACGCCACTGCTGCGTATAAGGCGGCGGGCTATTCCGCAAAAAAGGAAGTAACTGCTCGCAACGGGGCTCACGAGCTCCTTACTAATCCTTACGTGGCAGCTCGTATTTCGGAAGTGCAAAAACTTGCAGCAATGAAACATGCTAAGACAGTTGATGGCCTGGTCGCCGACCTTGACCGCCTTCGAGACATCGCCATTCAAAATGGCCAGACATCTGCCGGGGTTGCCGCCGTCATGGGACAAGCCAAGCTTCTCGGTCTTATTGTAGACAAGGCTGAGGTGGAGCAGACGGTCACCCGAAAACCGTCTCGCGACCCTGCCACACCGCCAAGAATGACGGTAGCCGAATGGGAGGCGAAATACGCGCCGCGGCAATGAAACAATCAGGCATCATCGAAGTCGGGTTTCGCCCGCAGCCCGGACCGCAGCAGGCCTTCATCGACAGTCCTGCCGACATCACAATCTATGGCGGTGCCAGAGGCGGCGGAAAGTCTTTCGCCGCTTTGGGCGACTTCTGGCTTCATGCCGACGAATACGGGCCGCATGCCCGCGGCCTGATGATCCGCCGACATCGCGTCGACTTGAAAGATACCATTGTCATTGCCCAACAGCTTTACGGGCCGGYGGCTACTTGGCGCGAGCATGGTAGCTACTTTCTCTTCGAAGCGGGTGGACGGCTCGACATGGCTTATCTTGAAAGTGAGGCGGATGCGGCTTCGTTCCAAGGATGGTCCTTAACAAGAGTATATGTAGAAGAATTAACGCAGCTCTCGTCAGCGGAACCCTTCATGGCGCTCCTCGCGACTCTGCGCTCCGCGCATGGCGTTCCCTGCCAGATGAAGTGTACATGCAATCCCGGTGGGCCCGGTCACCACTGGGTCAAGGCTTGGGCCATAGACCCCGGCGAATACCGAACCGTGATAGATCCGGACTCAGGGCTCAGCCGAGTGTTCGTTCCGGCAAAGGTCTCAGATAATCCGAAGCTGCTCGAGGTCGATCCCCGCTACATCGACCGCCTGAAGAGCGTAGGATCACCCCAGCGGGTTCGGGCATGGCTCGAAGGCGATTGGAGCGTGGTCGAGGGCGCGTTCTTTAACGAATGGGATGCAAAGCGGCATGTCATAGCATCGTTTCCTGTTCCTGAGGCTTGGACGAAATACCGCTCCCTCGACTGGGGCTCGGCGGCGCCGTTCAGCGTTGGCTGGTGGACGGTCGTACAGGAAGACCTGGAGCATGACGGGCGGGTTCTGCCGCGAAACGCCATTGTACAATATCGCGAATGGTATGGGATGCAGCCGGCGAAGCCAAACGTCGGGCTAAAGCTGACCGCACAGGAGGTTGCCGCTGGCATCGTCAGTCGCGAGACTGATCCGGAGAGCCGTAAACGCGAACATATTTCGTTCGGCATCATCGATCCAGCCGCCTTTGCTGTCATTTCCGGCCCGAGCATTGCCGAGACGATGCTTCGTCAGGGGGTAAGCTTTAGGCGGGCCGACAATACGAGGCGATCGACCGACAAGCGGGCTGGAGGCTGGGATCAGCTTCGTCACCGGTTGAAGGGAGATGATGCGGGTAGACCCCTGATCTATTTTTTCAACACCTGCCGTGAAATTGTTCGAACGTTGCCCATCATGCAGCATGATGCAAATCACCCGGAGGACCTGGATACCGATCTTGAGGATCATGCGGTCGACCAAACTCGCTATGCGTGTATGGCTYGCCCCTATCGATCGATGTTTGATGAAGAGGTAAATTCCAAAAGCCCTTGGTTGGTTGCTAACGCCTTTCGACTCAATGAACTGCGGGAATGATGCCATGTTTGAACTTGAACTTGAAATGTTGGACAAGCGGATAGGCGATCTTGAGGTGGTGCGCGACGCAGCAGAGAAAGTCGGGGACGATCATGCCCTCAAAGCGATAGATGAAAAACTTGACTTGCTGTGGAACGAGGTACGACGGATTTCCTGTCTCGAGGCGAAATTGGATCTCGCCGATTCGGAAGAGCGGGTTGGCATCACTGGCCTTCCCAATTGACGTGTCAAGTCGTGGTTAGAGTCGTGGTGGCAACTGAGAGAGCGGCACCATGTCATCAAGGCCTTGAAAACTCGGCAACTGCCGTGGGCCAGGGGAACCGTGGATGCGCTTTAAGCCGATTTACGACGCTGAGTTAAGATCAAATCAGCGCGATGCGCTTGGCAATCGGCCGGACAAGCTAGCTGAGCATAAGCAGGCAATAAGAAAGGTGTTCCACCGGCAGTTAAAGCATCTTTGGGAGACCAGAAAGTTCCTCAGTTCGCATAAGGTATATCCAAAAGACTTTGCGATGGATCGTGCCGTATCCGATAATTCGGCGCGTTGGGGTGCGTCCCGAGCTTGACCCCTGGACACGAAAAGTCATGTCCCAATAGTTAGAAAGGCCGCCAAACGCCTAAAAGCACACGTCTAGTTTTCTCTAACACGTCGGTCTTCATCGACAGCCTCAAAAATGCGCTTTACCGCTTCCGCGCTACGCTCTCTGATCGTCAGCGGCCGATGGCGCTTAGCTATCATCTGAAGCATTTCTTCAGGAACGTGGGCGAAGGCTTCATTGTAGATTTCGTCCATGGCTTCGCTCATTTCAATCTCCCTCGAATCTTAACGTCCGCCGTACCATAAAATCATGGTTCAGCTCTAAATCAAAATAGTGTTTTCGTTTGATCCAAACGAATCCGTCTGCTTTTGACACGACAGCTACGTCGACGGGTCCTCCGACCGACTCTACTTTGGAATCGATCTTGCGGCGCAAAGACGTTATCTCGACTAGAGATTCTGCCATCGCAGCCATCTCTTCCTTTGGGAGTGAAGCTATAACCTTCAGCATCGGCTTTATAACGTCTTCTTGCCGCATTTTGCCAAACTCTCGCATAAACGCTTTTACCAAAACTTTATTGTCGGCAGTCTGCGTCGCGTTTTCGACGACCCGGTTTGCTTGGGCAACGTACTGGTCAACAAGCCGTTCACTTTTTTGTTCCAACACACCCGCCAAAGTGTTCTCAATGAACTTGAGGTACTCAAGCTGCATGCCCTCCATGAAAAGATAGGCTATATCCGACTGCGCAAACGGCATCACGATGGCTGGTGCAAGGGCTTTGTTCAGGTCGTGCTTTCGTTCGATCCATATACGCGCGGTGTTCGTGTAACGACCATCTACATTGAGTTCAACGATCGAAGGCAGTATCTCGTCTGATCCGTATCCGGCAAAAACGACGCCTGTCACGAATGACGATGCGTAACTTCGCCGTGTCCGTTCGAAGCAGACATCTATCACTTTTGAATGCATTTGATTAGTTACGTGAACTTTCATCTCTTCTTCCAAGAAACCCCGGATAGATTTAGAGAATTTTTTCTTAAAGGTCTCTCGCGTGAGATTTGGAAGTATTGTTTCAAATTCATCCGCGTCGTCGGCAAGCTTTTCGGCAATACCAATGAACTGGCGACGGCGTTTCAATTTTCCGCTGGCACTTACCTTCTTTGAACAACTATAAATGGTCGATATGCAAATTTGATAAATGCTAATATTGGAAATATCTTCATTCGGCGTGATAAACTTGTTAAGAAAGACTTTGAATTCTTCAATCGACTCTGATAGTTTTTTAAATCTTCTTTTCCCAATGTGTTTTCTAAACTGCTTGATCACTATTTCCCACGATATGCCGCAAAAATCGCCTGATCCATATATCATTATGCCAATGTCATTGGATGACGACATTGAAAAGAGCTTATTTGTGTGCTTCCAGACCCTGTCCTCGCCTATCGTAACGGCGCTGTCGGCTGCTAAAGCAACGGCCGACCTGTTCAAAATAGCGATTTCTGCTGTCATCCGCTCCCCCTGCGTCCAAGTACACGATTAGGGCACAATTCGTTTAAATTCGCCTTAAGAGCTTACTGCCGCCAGTGATCGTGCTCGGAGAATGGTGAGCGCATATGGAAAACGTACAGCTATGCTAGCTAGCCCAGACTTCGATGCAGGCGCTGGCTGCATTATAATAACGCGGCTCGTGTTAATTTATGAAAGGTACAAGGGCGGCACGGTGCCTTGGGTCCGCAAGCGTACCTCTACGACTACCGGGAACGGACCGATCATATTTC
>NZ_JBFUMG010000097.1:0-12081 GCF_054049495.1 Phyllobacterium sp. P5_D12
AGCCGGGTAAGGTTACCGTCGATATGGGTGTTACGGAATTTCCAATAAAGACACTTAGGTCCATCTTCATACAGGCTGGCTGGGATTGGTAAGCCGGCCATAGTCGCGCAGGAGGCCAAAATGCCATTTACCTATGCTATTCTACATGAAGGCGATAAAGGCTTTGGTATATCGTTTCCAGATTTTCCGGGTTGCGTTTCTGGTGGACAAACTGAAGAGGATGCGATCCGCAGGGGAGAGGAAACGCTCAACTTTCATGTGGCTGGCATGGTCGAAGACGGAGACCAACTTCCCTTTGTTCGTACCCTCTCGGAACTTAGATCCGACCCATTATTTGCCGACAGTCTTGGTGACGGTTTTTTGACGATTGTGCCGTTTGATTTGCCCGGGAAATCTGTGCGCATCAATGTGTCGATGGATGAAAACTTGTTAGACGCCATCGATAGAGCCGCCCAGGCAAAAGGGCAGTCACGGTCGGCTTATCTGGCCGATGCGGCTCGCGCGCGCATTCGAAGTGCGGCCTGAGCCCATCTACTGCGAAATGATTGGCGATATAAACGGATTGTCCCAGGAACCGCCTATGAAAAAGCGCGTGTGATTGACCGTCGGCTCCGGCTTGGGTGCGTCCGGTGCAGCGCCTGCCGCTGGTGCCGGAGCGGCGAAATCACCTGTGAGCGCCAGGCTTTTACCGATCAGCGTCACGATGCCGGCAAAACTCAACGTACCGGACTTGGTCTGGATTTGCGCCGTCTCCAGTGCCGCCACCCCATCCATGATATTCGCCTTGGCCTCGAATTTGTCGAAGGCCAGCCAGGCATCCGTCTTCTCGTTGAGGCTGAAGAAACGGTCCGTCTTGGCTTTGCTCAGCAGGCCATTGAAATCCAGGCTGCGGATTTGCCCGCTGCCGAAGCGCATGGACAGTGTTCCCTTGGCATTGCCGAGCGCTGTTGACCAACGCGATATCGGACCCTTCAAGACAAGGGACATCGTCCCTTTGCCCAATTGGAAGCGATCGCCAAATCCAAGCAGGGAGGCAATCGAAGCACTGTTCACATCTGTGCCGTTGAGKCGCAATTCACCGGTCGTTGCGCCATCCCCTTCATCCGCAAGCTGGAAACTGGCGGCAACCGAACCATCGAACGCCGAGGCCTCGCCGATATCGAATATGGCTCGCCCATTGCGGATTTGTGCTGTTGCCGCGACCTTCGAGAGGTCGATCGTCCCGATCGTCGCTTTCTGTGTAGAGACGCGCAGGTCAAGATTGAGTTGCTTCAGAAAGCCACTGTCGATCACCGCGTCAGCGTTCGTGGAAGCATCCGGCAAGGGCATGAAACCCGAGAACACCGAATGAATGTCGAGCGTTTCGAAGGCAAGCGTGCCGGTAACGCTGGGCGTTCCCTGATTAAGCACGACTTCGATGACACCCTTGGCGGGATTGTCATTCAGTGTTGCCGTCAGACCGTCCAGCTTCATGCGGGTAGTGGAACCGGAGACGGATGCATCCAGTGCGAAGCTGCCGATCGGCGCGCCGGGAATTGTTGCCATTCTCGACCATTCAAGTGTACGTCGAAGGGATGGCGAGGTCAGTGAAAGCGTGCCTTCGTAGAACTGGCCCTTTGATACATTGGCTGACCCATTGAATGACAGCGTCAAGGGTGTCGAGCTGAGGTTGACCTGAAGAGGACTGGTGCCGCCAGCCAGAAGCAACAATGCGCGCGTGGCCGAACTGTCGATCTCCGTTTCTTCGCCGTGCCAGATGGCCTTGCCCTGAAAACTGGCGACACCCGAAGTCTGCGGCCAGTCAAAAACGCCACTAATGCTCGAGATTTGTTCTTCGGCGCCGTTGATTGGCCGCTTGAAGGTGACCGTCGCGTCTTCGAGCCGCACACGCCCGAACGGTTGCGACGATACGGTGCTCATATCCGGCTTGGCGGGATTGGCTTCAACCGCAACGCGCGCTTCCCGGACGACATCGCCGATCCGGCCATCACTCTTGGCAAGGGCTTCGCCAATCTCCGACAGGCTTTTGATCGGTTCGTCGATGACGAATTTTGGCCGCACGATTTTGGTTTCGGTGAATTCGATATTGCCCATCAGCGCGGAAAGTAACGACAGATCGACGTCGATGCGCTCCGCCTGCATGAACGGTGCGGCGCCTTCGCTCTGCCAGGGATTGCGGATGGTCACATCACCGAGTGAAGCGGCGAATACGGGAAAAAACGATATCTGCGGCGATTGGCGCGACTCGACGCTATAGCCGGTCCAGTTGCTGATTTCCTGAATGAGCCTCGCGCGGATCAGATCCGTGCTGACGAGGTAGGGCAGGGCAGCCAGAACGCCCACGGCGACGAGAGCCAACATCACGATCGTGGCGAGAAGGTTCCTTGGCCTGTACCAGGACATGAGCGTTTCCGATTTCAGTCCTTCCAGCTGCCAGCTGTAAGGATTTTTGCACTGCCATCCACGGTTTAGCGATCATGCAGGGCAATTCAAGCCGGTATAGACCTTTTACGATCGATTTGTTGGAAATGACCCGTTTGTGAATTGGCCGTCTATTCAGCAAGAACACGCGTGGACGGAAATGTTATCTCGACCATTGTCCCGCGACCCGGATTGGAGTCGATCGTGAAATTGGCGCGGTTGGCTTCGGCCATCGCCTTGGTCAACGGCAGGCCAAGGCCGGTACCATCGCTGCGAGAATGCTTCGGCGTGGTGATCTGCTTGTAGGGTCGCAGAGCTTGCTCGACCTCTTGCCGCGTCATGCCGATGCCCGTGTCCCGCACGCGCAAAAGCACATCGCCGCTCGCCTCATAGCTCGTGGAGACGATGACCTGCCCGCCGGGCCCCGTAAATCGGATCGCATTTGACAAGAGGTTCAACGCGATCTGGGTGATCGAACGATGGTCTGCGACAATGTCGGGCAGCCGCGATGTCAGGCTGGAGCGGATGATGACCCGCTCGCGGTTCGCCTGCGGCTGCATGATGGCGACGGCTTCAGTCAGCGCTTCGTTGAGCGAAACCGCCTCGAAATCCATCTCGACGGCTCCGGCCTCGATCTTCGAAATATCGAGAAGATCGTTGACCAGCGACAGGACATGATTGCCGGAACGGCTGATATCGTTCAGATAGTCGCGGTAGCGTTCGCTGCCGATAGGGCCGAACTTCTCGTCCGCCATCAATTCGGAAAAGCCGATGATGGCATTGAGCGGTGTGCGGATTTCATGGCTGATGCGTGCCAGAAATTCACTCTTCTGGGCCGACGTGCGTTCGGCCTCCCGCCGGGCGCTGACCAGCTCTTCTTCTGCGCGCTTCCAGTGGGTGATGTCGCGCAGGACAACACAGTATCCTTTGGAGGCGTCCAGCTTGCCGATGGTCATGAACAGCGGGATGAAGCGGCCTTGGGCTTCACGGCCGATCACCTCGCGCCCGTCATTGAGCAGACTGGCGACGCCATTTTCCGAAAGACTGTTCAGATAATCCATCGCCGCGCGCTGGCTTTCGATGGCGAAGAGCATGGAGAAGGCTTTGCCGGTCAATTCCTCCGGCTCGTAGCCGAAGAGCGCAGCGGCGGAATGGTTGACGGAGCGGATCGAACCAGCTGAATCGAGCAGGATCACGCCGTCCGTCGCCGTGTCGAGAATGGCGCTGAGCTCATCGATGCGCRTCTGCAAGAGCTGGCGTTCGCTCACCTCGAAGTGGTCGGCAGCCGGGGCTTGCGACGACAATGCGAGCAGCAGCGCGCGCTCGCCATTCTCGGTTGCTTCGTCCCAGCGGACCGCCTGCAAATGTGCCTGCACCCGCGTCACCGAACCATCGCTGCGGCGAAGGTTCATGCCGGCTTCGTCGTCATCGCTGCTATCACCAGTTTCATCGGCGAAGAGGATGCTCAAGCCGCCCGCATCGTTTATCGCTTCGGCAGACGCATACAATATGCTCTCCAGCAGCGCGGGATTTGCATAAAGTATCTGGCCCTGGCGGTGAATCAGGACCGGCAAGGGCAGGGCTGCGAGAATGGACGTGTCGACGCCCTGTCGCGCTTGTTCGCGAATGTTTACCGCAAAATCCTCAGGRCGGGCGGGTCCGTTCTTGCTATCGCCATCAGCAACGGCATAGCCCGGACCGACCACTTCCGCATCCGGAACCTTGGGCTTCATCGTTGAAGCCGGCGGTGCAGCAGGCGCAGGTTCTGCGTCGCTACCGGTCTTCGGGCCGTCGCCCAGCACTTCGCGGCGCAGCCTTTCGGCAATTTCGCGAAATGCATTGCGTTCGGCATCGTTGAGCCGTCCGTCGTCGCGTGAAGGCCGTTGCGTCTTGAGCGGAATGATGTTGTCTGCCGTATCCGGTGTGATCTGTAGCGCTGGCTTTTCCCCGTTGAACGCGTCTACGACGGCATTCCGCCCCTCCGCCCGCGTGTCGCCGGGATTTTCGTTCAATGTCTTGCCGGCGGCTTTCGGATCGGCTGTGACATCGCCCATGCGGGCTACGCCAAACCCCCGGAAACCCAGGAATGCCCGGTCACGCGAATAGATCGGCAGTGCCGCAAGCTCGATCGGCACGCGCAGGTCCGTGCCTTGGATTGGCCATAGCACCGTCCGTCCCGACCATGTGTCGCGGCGCTCGAGAAGCGCGGCGATTTCCTCATTGTCGTCGAACCCATGGCTCGCAGCCACGGCCCGGAAAGATCTGCCGATGATCGACGCCGATTGCGGTCCGACAGCGGCCGAGAATTCTGGTGATATCTCGCTGAAATTCGCCTGCGCGTCGACCTTCCAGACAAAGCGCACCGGCGCCTCGGATGGTACGTACTGGAAAACGCCCGAAGGTGTTTCCGTGTCTTCGAATGATGGCTCGAGCGCAAAGGATGTCTGAGGCGCTGCCGCTGCATGATCTACCTGCGCATCGGCAATGGGCGCCTCGGGCACAACGGCAAGTTCTGGCTGCGCTGCAATCTCGCTTGTCTGCCCGTCCACAATCTCCGGCTCGATCGCAAACAACAGATGCATTGCGGGGCTGTCGGTCAGTCTTGCAATGCCGGCGGGCACAGCGCCGCTCACTGTTTGTACCGGGCGCTTTACCAGGCGATCCCGCTCGAGCCGCACCTCCCGTACGAGATCGCCGAGGATCTTGTCATTGAATTCGAGCCTGGCAAACTGTTGCGATGCGGCGATCACGCCGCCATTGGCGTCGATCATCGCCGCATGCGTTGTCCGGTCGCCAAGGCCCTTGATTGCCAATGCTGCGATCTGCTTCCCGGAACTTGCCCGATCAGCATTGGCGATGGAGAGAAGAATGGCCTGTTCGCCGCGCGGCAGTGTGAGATCGCTCGCCTGGAATGTCAGGATGCGGCTGGAAAGCCCGAAGGCAACGCGCAACGAAACGGTGCGTCCATGACCGATGGCCGGAAAACCATCCAGCGCCATGAGCTGCCGCCGTGCCTGTATGCCGAGCACCGCTCCGCCACCGAGTATCTCGTCGATCGACGCATAGCCAAGCATCGACGCACCCTGGCCGTTGGCCCACATGACGTTCTGCAGATCCTGCGATATCACGACGAGCGCATCGCCATTGGCAAAGTGCTCGCGAATCTCGTCGAGGACGGCGATGTCGATGAATGGATAAGTTCCAGACGCCATATGTTGATCAGCATGCTCCGATGGAACTGTCGCATCCTCGCGATGTTCTTAAGACTTTGTTAATAATGATCCAGCCGTCACTCGTCCACTCGCAGCCCTCTATCTTACATGTCTTTCTCTTGGTTTAGTTAACTTCCGTCGCGGCAATACAACCGTCCACATAATAATTTCGATTTAGAAACAGGCGTACGATTGTGCACTGCAAAATAAATGTTGCAACGCACCATATTCTGGATTATATAGGGGTCATGAAATCAGCTGCAGGGGCGAATGACCATCTGCACCAAGGAAGGAACCTGTTATGAGCAAGACCACCAAACAGACTGCCGATGCGTTCTCGATCCCTACTTTCGATGCAACCGCTGTAACCGACCAGGTTCGCGAATTCACCGAAAAGGGCGTTGCTCAGTCCAAGGAAGCTTATGCCAAGATCAAGGATCAGGCCGAAGCTGCTCAGAAGACGCTTGAAACCACTTTTGAAACTGCTCAGTCGAATGGCGCCGCTCTTTCGCTCAAGGCATTGGCTGCATTCCGCGCCAACACCGAAGCCGGCTTCGCTCACATTGAAGCGCTGATCGGCGTGAAGTCCTTTGGCGAAGTGATCGAACTGCAGAGCGCATTCGTTCGCAAGCAGGCTGAAGCCATCTCCGGTCAGGCCAAGGAATTCCAGGCTGTTGCTTCGAAGGCCGTTGAAGAAATCTCCGCACCGGTCAAGTCGGCTGTCGAGAAGGCAATCAAGGACGTCAAGGTCGCTTAATCAGCGACTTGATGGAAGAAATACCCCGACGGCACTCCTCCTCCCGGCCGTAGGGGAAGCAAGACTTCATGGCTCCTCCCGCCTGGTCTTGCGCTGATGGAAAAAGGCCGGATCCTCCCCCGGCCTTTTTCTTTTTTCGGTTTGCTGCTGTCTTTGTTACATCGAACACTTGCAAAAAGCGTCAATCCTTCGTATGTGACGCCTGTCAAAAATATGACGGTATGCGGTCGTAGCTCAGTTGGTTAGAGCGCAGGATTGTGGCTCCTGAGGTCGGTGGTTCGAGCCCACCCGTCCGTACCATCATCTCTCCACGAAACTCTTCAAATCCAAGACGGGCCTTAAACCCCTGTTCGTTTCGCGATGAAACGCGCAATCGCAGGGCCTGTCAAAAGTACGACGATGAAACGCGATGTTTGCATCGCCATGACGAATGCCACGTCGACATCGCTGGACGCCGCAATGATCGCAACGGAATCGGCACCGCCCGGACTGGTCGCCAGATAAGCCGTCAGCGGGTCCACGTCGGCCACCCATACGAGGATGGCGGCAATTCCTCCGCAGATAGCAATCAAGGTCAGGATAGAGGCGACGACGCGGGGCAGAGCACGCGCTGCATGAACAAGAATGGGCCGTGTGAAGCGCGAGCCAATATTCCAGCCAACGAACGCGTAACTCGCGGCAAGCAGCCACGGCGGCAATACGATCTCCATCATACCCGTATTTTGCAGGATGACACCCACGACAAGCGGCACCAGGAGTGGGCCCGCGGGGATGCGCAGCCGCATGCCGATCAAACTTCCAAGTGTTATGAGTATCAAAGTTTGTGCAAGACCAAGCCAGGGAATGGACGGGAACCAGTTGATTYCTGGGACCGGGGCCGTTGGACCTGTGACCCATATGCTGGATACGACCGAGGCGACGACTGCCACAAAGACCACGCGTAGGTATTGCATGAATGCCACCAGGCGGATGTCCGCACCAAAGGCCTCGGCCATCAGCGTCATCGCCGACGCTGCGCCGGGAGATGAGCCCCAGATGGCAGTCGTACCGGGCAAGACTTGCCAGCGTGTCAGCAACCAGCCGAGCGCGTTGCTTGCCAGAAGAACAGACGCAATGACCACCAGGAAGAGGGGCCAGTCGTGCAGCATCTCGGCAAGCGCTGCGGGCCGAATACTGAGCGCGATCAGGCAGCCGATCACGCTTTGAGCGATAATGAAGGGGCGCATCGGCAGGCGGATCGAACCGCCCGCTGCAGCCACGACAATGGCGGCGGCCATCGGCCCAAGCAGAAGCGCTGCCGGCAGATGAGTCGCGTGCAGAAGCAAGAAGAACAGGATCGACAATCCGAGCAAAATCGCCCATTGCAACCCAATGCCGCGACTGCTCAATCCGCCGCCAAGGATGCGGCCGATCCATTCAGGAACATTCATTGGGAACCGTTGGAGAGCCAGGAGAGGCCCTGCGTATTGAGACGACTTTGCCGACGCGGCATACATGAGCGGAGCTTTTCGCCTTTGTGGAGCCTTTTGGAAAAGCGTCACTAACTATCATCGCCCCAATGTCTCACCAGCCTCAACAAAGTTGGCCGCAGGATAATCTTCTGTCGCGCGCCGTCCACCCCTGTTTAGCGCATTTGAAACTTGGAAAAATCCGCAGAACTGCTATGTTCGAGCTTGGAGCGGGGACGAACTTTCGTCCGCCCCCATTCCTCATTTCATAAGATGAACCCGGATAGACATTGTCCAGCCTGACCGGGTTCTTTTTATGATGAGGGTAACGCTACATGGTCTGAACCACATCGCTTTACCTCCAAGTTGGAAGCAAGGCCGTTGCCTCGGTCGAAGTGGCCAATCTCCTTCGATGCACCGGCTGGCTCGGGGCAGACTGCTCCTGCCTCCAAACAGAATGCTTTCACTTCATCGCTTGGTTGAGGCATCGGCGCTACGAACGCCCGGTTGAAACGTTTCGCTATAGTCGGTTGCGCGGTTGCATGAGCGGCTGGCTCTGTGCCTTTTTTACTGTTTGCGGCCCTTGATGTTTCATGCGAATGAAACGCCATGCGCATATTGCTCGTAGAAGACACGCACGATGTGGGAGAGGCAATCGCCAGGCGTTTCGAGGCGACAGGGCATGCCGTAGACTGGGAAACCAATGGGCGGGATGCAGCCGAAATCATCGATTTCACCGAATATGCGCTGATCATTCTCGATGTCATGTTGCCAGGCATGGATGGCTTTGAGATCCTCAAACGCATCCGTAAATCCGGCAATGCGGTTCCCGTCCTTATCCTGACCGCGCGTTCTGAAATTGACGACCGGGTTGGAGCGCTTGATCTTGGGGCGGACGACTATCTGGTAAAGCCGTTTGACTTCCGTGAATTGGAGGCGAGGGCACGCGTCCTGATGCGCCGCCACACCGGTGGCGAGGCGACCAACCTGATCAAATGCGGTGATATTGCCGTCGATCGCGGAACACGATCCGTGCACGTCGGCAAGCGCGAAGTGCAGTTGAAGCGGCGTGAGCTGACCTTGCTCGAAGTACTCGTAGCACGGCCGGGACGCGTCTTCAGCAAGGATGAGCTGCTCGATCAGATTTTCGGTTTCGATGAAGCGGCGAACGCCAATGCGATCGAACTTTACATAGGCCGTTTGCGCAAGAAGCTCGAGGGTGCCAAAGCGCATATCGTCACCGTGCGCGGGCTCGGTTATCAGCTGGTACCTGGCGATGCGCCCTGAAGCCCTGCAACACGGCCCGTCTCTATTCGGGCGCCTTGCCCGGCGCATTTCGTTTGTCCTTTTCATTGGCGCCGCACTGCTCGTTAGTGCCGCCTGGTATTATGCCGAGACTGCCGCGAACAAGGCGTATGATCGCCTGCTCGTTGGCGCAGCGTTGCAGATGGCGGAAAGTCTTTCGGTCGAGGATGGAATACTGACTGCGCGTCTGCCGACCTCTGCGTTCGAACTGCTCGGCCTGGCGGATCGCGACCGGATTTTCTACCGCGTCATCGATACGCATGGCCTGACCCTGACCGGATATGACGATCTCAAGACACCAACACCACTGGAGCGCGTGCAAGATCCTCTGAGTGTGGAAGAGGGCGTCTACAAGGGTGAGCCTGTGCGCATCGCCCATGCGACGCGGATCCTCGCCGATCCCGCAGTCTCTGGCCGTGCCTATGTCATCGTAGCCCAGACAAATGAGGCGCGATTGGCTTTGACTCGCGAGCTTACTTTGCGCGCGACGATCCTCGTGTTCATCATGAGTCTGTTGGCTTTCGCTGGTGCCATGCTGGCGATCCGCTACGCGCTGCAGCCGGTGGAACAGTTGGGGACGGAGGTTCGTGGCCGCGATCCGCATGATCTGACGCCGGTTACAGTCGACGTGCCGCGTGAACTTGATCCCTTTGTCAGCTCGATCAACCATTTCATGGGAAGGCTTAATGAACGCGTCGATCTGTTGCAGCGTTTCATTGCCGATGCCGCACATCAGATACGCACGCCATTGACTGCGCTGACGGCACAGATCGATCTTCTGGGGACCGGCAAACTCGACAAGGCGGGCCGCCAGCATTTTAATCGGGTCAAGGAAAGAACAAGCGAACTCTCCCGGCTAACCAATCAGTTGCTCAGCCACGCGATGGTGATTCATCGTGCCGATTCCGTTCAGCTGGAGCCGATCAGCCTTGTCGATGTGGCAAGGCGTGCCTATCGGGTCGCTATTCCAGTCACGGTCGATCCCGATATTGTCATTTCTTTCGAAGCGCCGGATGACCGGCCTTTCGTTCTCGGCGACGCAGTCAGCCTGCGCGAAGCTATTGTCAACGTCATCGACAACGCTTTGCGGCATGGCACGGATCAGCGGCTGGAGGTCCGGGTACGCGCCAGCGGCACGCAAGCCTTTGTCGAGGTTGAGGATGATGGTCCCGGCATCCCGCCTGAAAGCTGGGAGAAGGCGACGCAGCGCTTTGCCACGTCGAAATCGCATGAAGGCAGCTCAGGTCTTGGATTCGCCATTGCCCAGGAAGTGGCAAATGCCCATGGCGGCACGTTGGGCTTTCGCGCCCGTGATGAAAAAGGCTTTACCGTGGTTCTGACCCTGCCGCTGTACAAAGGAATGGCGAAATGATCCGGATCAGTTTCGCACTCTTGATGATTGGTTTCACCGCCGTACAAGCTTTGGCTGCCGAGAACAACAAAACGCTGTTTCCGGCCGTCCAGCCGGGCGCAGGCACGCTGACGATCTACTCGACGACAGATCTGGTCGCGATAAAACCGCTGATCGAGGATTTTCAGAAATCGTCGCCGGATGTGTCGATTGACTATAATGAATATCTGACCAACGAACTGAATGCCCTGGCCAGCGAGGCCTGCCGCAAGGGCGAACCGCTTGGCGATCTGCTCTTGTCGTCATCGGTCGACCAACTGCTCAAGCTCGCCAATGACGGCTGCGCCGCGGCGCATACGTCGCCCGAAACCCTTCGCGTTGCAGACTGGGCCAATTGGCGCGACGAGGTCTTCGGCTTCACTTATGAGCCGGCGGTTTTCGTTTATAACAGGAGCAAGGTTCCGCCCGCCGAAGTCCCGCGCACCCATGTCGAACTCGCAGACCTCTTGCGTGAGCGGCTCGACTATTATCGCGGCCGTGTCGGCACCTATGATATTCGCCTGTCCGGGATCGGTTATCTTCTCGCCTTCAATGATGCGCGGCAAACCACGACCGTCTTCGGCCGCCTGCTGGAGAGCATGGCGCGTGCCTCCGCCGTGGCCCGTTGCTGCACAGGCGAAATCCTCGAGGAGGTTGCCAAGGGCAATCTCTACATCGGTTACAATATGCTCGGTTCCTATGCCTACGACGCCGCCCAGCGTCACCCGGAATTGGGCGTGGTGGTGCCGCGCGATTATACGCTCGTCCTGAGCCGCGGTGCGCTTATCCCGAAAGGTGCACAGCGAGCAGATCTCGGTGCAAGGTTCCTCGATTATCTGCTATCAGAGCGCGGCCAGTCGGTGGCGCGAACCAATGCTTTCTATTTCACGGAAAGTGGTGAACTGCCGCCCGGTGTCGATGGTCCGCAAAATTTGAAAGAGTCCGGCGTTGCTCAGCCGATCCGCATCGGCCCAGCTCTGCTCGCGGTGCAGGACAGAGCGCAACGCCAGCGTTTCATCGAAGACTGGTCACAATCTCTGATTGAATTGAACAGTCCAGCATGGACGCGAGAATAGCAAACCCGATTTTGAACGGCGGATCGCAACACCGGGACAATTTCTCTGCAAGAATATTCAATTCACACACAAGAAGTCCCGATTCTCACACATGAATCATCGAATCTGGAACGATTTTTTCAACTCTGGCGAGAAAAATGGTTGTKGCGACGCGAATAGTCAGAAGAGCGAGCCTTGCGAACCAGCCGGAACAGGGGGCTTTTTGGCTGGGGCGGGACGCTCTGTTTTCGGCTGCGATCGGCGTTCTTCACCATCTTTTGCGACAGCTTGTACGTCACCGTCCTGAAACTTGAGAGTAAGGTCGTCGCCGCTTGTAACAGCGCCCGCTCGCTTGATCGGCGTCCCTGAAGGGTCGAGGACAACGGCGAAGCCACGTTCCAGAACCCCTTGATATGACAGGGTTTTCAGCAGACGCTCAAGTTCCCCACTGCGCCGTTTCGCGCCGTCGATCAGCAGATTGACGGCTTGGACC
>NZ_JBFUMG010000098.1:0-11964 GCF_054049495.1 Phyllobacterium sp. P5_D12
ATGTGATAGCGCTGCGCGGCGGACGATCCCCAAATCAGGAATMGGTCATCCGCTGCCTTTGCGATGGTGAAGTCACCGATGAGTTTGCCTTCTTCGTTTAGCATGGGAGTGAGGACCAGACGTCCAGTCTTCGGCATGGTGTTGGTCATTAGATGCGACAGAAAAGCCTCGGCACCTGCGCCCGTCACTTCATACTTGGCGAAATTGGCGATCTCGGTGACACCGACATTTGTCCGTGTTGCCCGCACTTCGTTGCCGACATGCTCGAAGTCGTTCGAGCGATGATAGGAGACGATATCGCGGGCTTCCGTGCCTTTGGGCGCGAACCAGAGCGGAGTTTCGAGACCCCAGGAATCGCCCATGACTGCATTCTGTGCGACCATTGTGTCGTAGAGCGGCGTCGTCTGCTGAGGACGCGCAGCGGGCAGTTCTTCGTTGGGGAAGCGGATGGAAAAGCGGCGCGAATAGTTTTCGCGCACCTTGGCATTGGTGTAGCGCAGGGTCGCCCATTCGCCGAAACGGGCGACGTCCATGCCCCAGACGTCGAAGCCAGGCTCGCCATGCACCATCCAGTTGGAAAGGGCGAGGCCAACGCCCCCGCCTTGGCTGAAACCAGCCATGACGGCACAGGCTGTCCAGTAATTGGTGAGACCAGGAACTGGGCCGACAAGCGGGTTGCCGTCCGGCGCGAACGTAAAGGGGCCATTGATGATCTGCTTGATGCCGGCCTTTTCGATACCCGGAAAATGCTTGAAACCCACTTCGAGGGAAGGGGCGATGCGGTCAATGTCCGGTGCCAGCAGTTCGTGGCCGAAGTCCCATGGCGTGTTCACAGGCGACCATGGCTTTGCCGCCTTTTCATAGGTTCCCAGCAGGATGCCGTTACGCTCTTGACGGGTATAGATCTCGCCCTTGAAATCCATGACGCCGATGAGTTCGCGCCCGGTGGATTTGTTGAACTCCATTACCTCCGGCACGTCCTCGGTGAGGAGATACATGTGCTCCATAGCAAGGACGGGCAGTTCGAGGCCAACCATGCGGCCAACTTCACGGGCCCACAGTCCGCCGCAATTGACGACATGCTCGGCTTTCACAGTGCCTTGCTCGGTGATGACGTTCCAGGTCCCATCTGTTTCCTGTGTCAGTTCAACGACGCGGTTACGCAAGCTTATTTGCGCGCCAAGCTTGCGCGCTGCCTTGGCATAGGCGTGGGTCGTGCCGGATGGGTCGAGGTGACCTTCGACTGGGTCCCACATAGCGCCGACGAAGTTGGTCTCGTCCATTAGCGGGAACATCGCCTTGGCTTCCGATGGCGTGATCAGTTCCGTATCCATGCCAAGGTAACGGCCGCGCGCGTGAGCGAGGCGCAGAAAATCCATACGCTCCGGCGAGTCGGCCATCATGACGCCGCCGGTCAGATGCAGGCCGCATGACTGTTCCGAAAGTTCCTCGATCTCTTTGTAAAGGCTGACCGTATAGGCCTGCAGTTTGGCCACGTTCGGATCGCCGTTGAGGGTATGAAAGCCGCCGGCAGCATGCCAGGATGAGCCGGATGTCAGTTCAGAGCGCTCTATCAGCAGGACGTCGGTCCATCCAGCACGCGCAAGGTGATAGAGGACAGAGCATCCAACAACACCGCCTCCTATGACAACTGCTTTAACGTGCGATTTCATATTCTTATGCCTCGTAATTGGAAATTTGATTCAATGTGTTGAGAGTCTGATTCAACTGAYCAGAAATCAGTGGGCGCGCCGCCTTCGGCCTTGCGCCTTGCAACGAAGGTATTGATTTCCTCTTCGATTGCTGGGTCGATCGCTGGTCTCACGTAAGTTGCCAGTCGTTCTTTCCAGACCCGGTTGGCCCGCTCGATCGCCGTTGGTGAACCGGCTTCTTGCCAGCTCTCGTAGTTGCGCCAGTCTGAAATAATCGGTGCATAAAAAGCGGTCTTGTAGCGGGATTGGGTGTGGGCAGTGCCAAAGAAATGGCCGCCCGGACCGACATCGCGCATGGCATCGAGACCCAACGCATCCTCCGACAGATCCAGCGGTGTCAGGAATTCCGCGACCATCTGCAGGAGATCGAAATCGAGGATCATCTTTTCATAGGAACAGCAAAGCCCACCTTCCAGCCAGCCCGCGGAATGCAGCATGAAATTGCCACCGCCCTGGATCGCGCCCCAAAGCGAGAACACCGATTCATAGGCAGCCTGGGCATCCACCGTATTAGCTGCGCACACATTGGATGTGCGATAGGGGATGCCATAACGGCGGGCCAACTGACCGCCAACCATCTGGGCTTTCATGTATTCCGGAGTGCCAAAGGCGGGAGCGCCCGATTTCATGTCGACATTGGAGGTGAATCCGCCATAACCGACGGGAGCGCCCTTCTTGACCATCTGCGTGAAGGAAATACCAGCCAACGCTTCGGCATTCTGCTGGACCAATGCACCGGCAATGGTTACAGGGGCCATGGCGCCCGCGAGGGTGAAGGGCGTGACAATGACGATTTGGCCATTGCCCGACATCTGAATGATGCCTTCCATCATCGGGATATCGAGCTTCAGCGGCGAATTGGTATTGATGATCGTATAGCAAGATGCCTCGTTCTGCAGCTGCTCGTGACTGACACCACGGGCGAGACGGGCGATTTCAATTCCATCCTGGTTCCGCTCCTTGCCGAGCGAATAGATGTGGAACGGCTTGTCGGTGAGCGTCGCAAGATCGCGTATGCATTCGAGGTGACGTACCGAAGGATGGATGTCGATCGGTTCTACAGGATATCCCCCGGTTGCATTGATGATATTGTGCATCTGAGCCAGTTTCAGGAAATTGCGGAAATCCGCCTGATTACCCGAGCGTCTGCCATTGTCGGTGTCGGAGCAATTCGGCGCCGATCCCATTTGGGCAAAGATCAGATTGTTGCCACCAAAACGCACATTATGTGCAGGGTTGCGGGCATGGAGGGTGAACTCCGAGGGTGCATGTCCGATGTATTCCAGGATCATGTCCTTGTCGAAATGCACGCGCATTGTGCCAGGTGTGACGTCCGCGCCGGCGTCTTTCATGATTTCGCGTGCACCGTCGTGCAGCACGTCCACCCCGATCTCCTGCAGCACTTTAAGTGATGCATCGTGGATCGATTCTAGTTCATCGCCGGAAACGATCTTTGTCGGTGTAAATGGGATTTTGAGCTGACGAAACGGTGGCTGATCGAAAGCACCGCTTTCAACGCTGCGTGGCCGCGCCCGCCCGCCACGTCTGCCATGGTCCCTGGCTGATGCGTTTGCGTCGGTCTCAACTGCAGGTTCACTCATTGCTCATGCCCTCATTCGCACCTGTCACAGGCGATGGTGCACTATCGCCAGAGCAGGGCGCAGGGTGCGCGGCGTGAGCGACGCCGAGCGCAAGGGAAGCGACACCTGGTGCGTTGGTTATTCCGCCGCAGCTTTCGATGTCAGATGGCTAATCGGCGTGACCATCGCTTGAATCAAATTGTTCATGCTGATGACGCCAGTGGGTTTCCCGTTATCATCAACAACCGTTGCGTATTGCTGGTTGGCGTCCGTCATTGTCTTGGCAGCTTCTTCAAGAATCGTGCCGGTTTTGACTGTTACACCGCCCGTTGCCGATGGCGCGCCGGATTGAGTGGCGATAGTGTCGACCATGATGACCCGGCCGCGATTGACCTCTTTCACGAAGCTCGAAATATATTCGTCTGCGGGTTTTAGAACGATATCCTGGCCGGTTCMTTGTTGAACAACTTCGCCGTCACGAAGGATCGCGATGCGATCGCCCAGCCGCAAAGCCTCATCGAGATCGTGGGTGATGAAGACGACCGTTTTCTTGATTTCCCTCTGAAGATCAAGAAGAACCGATTGCATGTCCATGCGAATAAGCGGGTCGAGCGCCGAAAATGCTTCATCCATCAGGAGGATAGGCGCGTCATTGGTCAGCGCGCGCGCTAGACCGACACGCTGCTGCATGCCACCGGAAAGCTGGTTGGGATAATGATCCTCAAACCCTTTGAGTCCCACCCGGCCAATCCAGCGCCTGGCCTGTTCCTCCTGCTTTTCCCGCGACAGGCCCTGTATCTCAAGGCCATAGACGGTGTTATCCAGCACTGTGCGATGGGGCAGCAAAGCAAACTTCTGGAAAACCATCGCCGTCTTGTGGCGCCGGAACTGACGCAGATCGTTCTGATTCATCTTGCAGACATCGGCGCCATCGATAATGACTTCACCGGCCGTTGGATCGATCAGACGATTGATGTGGCGGATCAATGTGGACTTTCCTGAACCGGAAAGCCCCATGACAACTTGTATGCAACCGGCCGGCATATCGATGTTGATGTCTCGCAAGCCAAGAACATGTCCATGGTCTTCATTGAGTTCGGTCTTTGACATGCCTTTCTTCACCGCCTCGACATAGGCCTGCGGTCTCTGGCCGAAAATCTTGTAGAGATTCTTGATCTTGATGCCTGCTCCCTGAACCGAACGATCAGCCATGGACAACCTCCTGGTGCTTCTGAAGACGCTTGCCATAGGCCTGACTAACGCGGTCAAAAATGATGGCTATGCCAACGATGGCAAGGCCGTTGAAAAGTCCAAGCGAGAAGAACTGGCCGTTCACCGAACGCAGCACGGGCTGTCCAAGACCCTGGACACCGATCATCGACGCGATAACCACCATGGCTAACGCCATCATGATTGTCTGGTTGATACCAGCCATAATTGTCGGAAGAGCAAGGGGGATCTGGACGTTTCTCAATCGCTGCCAACTCGACGAACCGAATGCGTCAGCTGCTTCCAGGACGTCCTTGTCAACGAGCCTGATCCCAAGATTGGTCAGGCGAATCATCGGCGGAATAGCGTAGATCACAACGGCGATAAGGCCTGGGACCTTGCCGATGCCAAGCAACATTACGACTGGAATCAAATAGACGAAGCTCGGCATTGTCTGCATTACGTCAAGAATGGGATTGACCATTCGCTGGAAACCATCAGAACGCGCCATCACAATGCCAATCGGGATACCGACGACGATCGAAACGACCGTGCCGACGAAGATCATGGCGATGGTCTTCATCGCATCACTCCACATATCGAAATAGCCGATCAGGAGAAGGGTCAGGATGGTGCCGCCTACGATCTTCCAATTGCGGCTGGCAATCCAGGCAATGCCGCCAATGAGAACGATCATGACTGGCCACGGCGTCGTCGTCATAAAACGTTCTGCCTGAATAAGGAAATATTGCAGGGGTTGAAAAAACGACTCGATAACATCGCCGTACTGACGGGTGAAGGCCTTGAAACCCTCGTCCATCGCCTTTTTCAGGTTGCGCAGCGTGTCGTCATTCATATTGGGAAATGAGTAAAACCAGTCCATTTGTCGGTGCCCCTTCTGTAGCCACTCCAAGCGGTACGCTTTCTGAATGGCTGAAGCGGTTGAACGTGATGGCGCTCAACCTATCAAGAGTGGGATACGGCGAAGCCCGGCTTCGCCGTATCCCACAATTATTGTATGGCTGCCTTGATTTTCTCGGCGGCTTCCGGCGAGACCCACTTTGTCCAAACCGTCTCATTGTTCTTGAGGTAATATTTGGCGCCATCTTCACCCGTTGCCTGGTTGTCAACCATCCAGGCTAGCAGCTTGTTGAACTCTTCAGTCGAAAGCTGCCGCTTTTTCAGATAGTCGAAGGCGGGGCCAGCAGCGTCGGAAAATTTCTTTGTGACAACCGTATAGATATCTGACTTCGCCCATCCATTCGGCTTTGGATCGGGACAATCGGCAACGACAGTGCAGCGTTTCCATTCGGCTTCGTCAAACGGTACGCCATTGTCGAGCTTGACCATGGGATACTTGCCGAGGATTGCGGTAGGGCCCCAATAGTATCCGAGCCAAGGCTCTTTGCGCTCATAGGCCTTGGCGATTGAGCCATCGAGACCCGCTGCTGAACCTGTATCAACAAGCGTGAAGCCATTTTTGTCGCCACCATAGGCCTTGTAGAAGTTGGTGGTCGTGATCTGGCAAGCCCAACCCGACGGGCAATTATAAACCGCGCCCTTCTTGGGGTCTTCCGGAGCGGGGAACAATTCCGGATGCTTCATCGCGTCCGCAATCGTCTTGATATCCGGGTGCGCATCGGCAAAATATTTAGGTATCCACCAGCTTTCCGTGCCGCCTTCAGTAATGGCAGGCGCTGCCAGGACCAGTCTGTCTTCCTTGACGGCCTTTTCAAGGAGGTCACGGACAGTGTTGAGCCAGCCCTCGGGCGCGATGTCCGGTTGACCCTTTTCCAACATCGACGTGAAAGTCGGAACCGTGTCGCCAGCGACCAGCTCGGCGTCGCAGCCATAACCTTCTGTCAGTATAATCTTGTCCAGATTGGCCAAAGCTTCGGCAGACGGCCAGTTCATATTGGCGATTGTTACAGAGCCGCATTCTGCAGCCGATGCCGATCCAGCATAGCCGAAAAGACCAGCGGCGAGTATAGTTGAAGCGAGTAGCTTCTTCATGTGCTTTATCTCCCACTCTTTGACAGTTCACCCGAATACGAATTCTAACTTGGTACTGTCCTACCCAGTTGTTCGCTTATGTGCCATTTGGCATCCTTATCCCGGCAGAATGCAATGCTTTCTTTGAATAAATGCGGTGCATCGCGACAAGGCCTGTCGATATAACGACGCCGGGACAATGAATGAGAACCAATGCACAATGTTCATCCAGGCATCGTAACAAACCAATAGATGAAAGATCAACGCCTTAGACAGTTTCCTTTATCAATTCATTTGGAAGCGCCGCGCTTTGCCAGATTGTGATTGTGCGGCGAGCTCTTCTGTTAACGCCACGCAATTATTTGGGTGCCAACGGTGCAATCGTATGGCAGGCAAGCAATTTCGCATGCCAGCCATGCAAATTTGCCTGACCGAATGCAGAAAATGCGACACGTCATGGCGAATTTCCCTGATCAAACTTTAGGCAAGAAGCGCATTTGAAAGGCAACAACAGTTTTCTCTTCGAGGTGCAGGAATGCTCTACATTTTTAACCGTAACAATCGTGTTCACATTTCGTGGAATGCCACCGAAAAGCGTAACGCGCCGTCCAGCAATCTTAAGAGCGGTATCGCCTCTGCGGTGTCGTTCATCTGGACGCGTTCCGCGGGCTGATTTACAAGCTGATCTATGCAAACCGCTGCCTTTTCAGGCGGCGGTTTTTCTTTGCGTTTCGGAACCGGAGCATTTGAAAAAAACCGCCCTGTCCGGGTGGAGCAGTGCGGTCTTTTTATACTGGATATAGTTCGAAGAAGCAGCAACTCCGGTACGCAGTACCTGATCCGGAGCATGTAAGCAGGGTCTTGGTCTGCTTACCTGTAAAGTTTTAACCGGACATCGTTACCGCGAGGTTAGCGAGAGCTTAAGCAAATCTAAATTTAGAGGTTTTCTGACTGCTTGCTCTGTGTTTTCAGTTATCACGGCTGGATTCGCGCAAGAAATTTACAATGCCTGAAAAATCAGAACCCTCATTGCCAGCTGCGCCGAACGCCGCGTAGAGCTCTTCGGCATGGGCGCCAAGCGGTGTCGCTGCTCCTACGCTCGCAGCGGCTTCCTGCGACAGCTTCAAGTCCTTCAACATTAGTGCCGCAGCAAACCCCGGCTTATAGCCATTATTAGCAGGAGAAGTCGCAACCGGGCCAGGCACCGGACAGTATGTGGTCAGCGACCAACATTGCCCGGACGACGTCGAGGCCACATCAAATAGCGCTTGATGCGAGAGGCCAAGTTTTTCCGCCAGTGTGAAAGCCTCGCTGACGCCGATCATCGAGATACCGAGGATCATGTTGTTGCAGATCTTTGCGGCTTGTCCGTTGCCGGCTTCGCCGCAATGCACTATGCGGCCCGCCATGGGTTTAAGAATGGGTTCAGCTGTCGCAAACGCTTCAGTGCTGCCACCAACCATGAACGTCAGCGTACCGGCTGCTGCGCCGCCAATACCGCCAGAAACAGGTGCATCGACCGAAAGCAGCCCATTCGCTTGAGCAATCTCGTGAGCATTTCGGGCCGAGTGGACATCGATCGTAGACGAATCTATGAAAAGCGCGCCTTTTCGCGCTTTTTTTGCAACAGCGTCATAAACCGTCAATACGTGTTTGCCTGCAGGAAGCATCGTGATGACGACATCGGCTTCAGCGACCGCTGTTTCGGCGCTGTCTGTAACATCCACGCCGTTACCTAGGGCTGTTTCAAGGTTTTCCGGCAGTAGATCGAAGCCCAGCACCTTTTGTCCCGCTTTGACAAGATTGGCCGCCATAGGATTGCCCATGTGCCCGAGACCAATAAAAGCGACAGTCGCCATTGCAGTTTTCTCCTGATGAAATTGTTTAGTGACTGGTCATATGCCGTGCGATGATGACGCGCATGATTTCATTCGTTCCTTCGAGTATCTGGTGAACGCGCAGATCACGAACGAGCTTCTCGATGCCATAGTCGTGCAGATAACCGTAACCGCCATGGATCTGCAGCGCGTCGTTGGCGACATTGAAGCCAACATCTGTAACGAAGCGCTTGGCCATGGCTGACCATTTCGACGCGTCATGGGCCTTTCGGTCGAGCTTCGATGCAGCCGTGTAGAGCAGCATTCGTGCCGCAGAAAGATCGGTCTCCATATCAGCAAGCTTGAACTGTAACGCCTGGAACTGGTTAATCGCCCTGCCAAAGGCCTTACGCTCGGAGGCATAGGCGACGGCTTTGTCCAGCGCCGACTGCGCACCGCCGAGAGAGCAGGCCGCAATATTGAGACGTCCGCCATCAAGACCACCCATGGCAATCTTGAAGCCGTCGCCTTCCTTGCCAAGACGGTTTGACACAGGAACCCGGCAATTGTCGAATATGACCTGCCTTGTCGATTGAGCGTTCCACCCCATCTTGAACTCATTTGCACCGAACGAAAGACCGGGGGCGTCTTTCGGAACTACAAGCGCTGAAATGCCTTTCGGTCCGTCTTCGCCGGTCCGCACCATTGTCACGTAAACGTCGGAGTCGCCAGCGCCTGAGATAAACTGCTTGGCACCGTTGAGCACATACTCATCGCCGTCACGCACCGCGCGCGTCTTCAGTGCTGCAGCATCGGAACCAGAATTGGGTTCGGTCAGGCAATAGCTGGCCAACCACTCCATGGACGTCAATTTCGGTACAAAGCGCAGACGTTGCTCCTCGTTGCCAAAGAGATCAATCATCCATGTCCCCATATTGTGGATGGATATGAACGCCGAGAATGCAGGGCAAGCCGCCGACAGGGCTTCGAAAATCAGAACGGCATCGAGTCGCTTCAGCCCTGAACCGCCCACATCTTCGCGGACGTAGATACCGCCCATTCCAAGCGGACCCGTTTCACGAATCACATCTGCGGGAAAATGCTTGTCGCGATCCCAGACGAGCGCATTGGGCGCCACACGATCAGCGGCAAACGCCCGGGCCATGTCCTGGATTGCCAGTTGGTCCTCGTTCAGCTCGAACTGACCGGTAGCCGAATCGACCAGCGTGTCCATTGTAACCTCCCTGCATTCTTGTTCCGTCCACTCTATCCCAAGCACCAAGTGGCGCAACGTCTTCGGTGGGGCTAGGAAGAGAAAGACATATCCGCTACTCAAAGCCCATGACGCACGCAATCATGTTGCAGGGAACTGGCTCTGATGTTGGGAAATCGGTCCTCGTGGCCGGACTTTGCCGGCTAGCGCGCAATCGCGGCTTGCACGTGCGCCCCTTCAAGCCGCAGAACATGTCCAACAATGCCGCGGTCAGCGACGATGGCGGCGAGATCGGCCGGGCGCAATGGCTGCAGGCACTGGCTTGCGGCGTGCCTTCATCGGTGCATATGAACCCCGTGCTTTTGAAGCCACAATCGGAAACCGGCAGTCAGATCATCGTGCAAGGCAAGGTCTGGGGACAGGCTAAGGGCCGCGACTATCAGAAATTCAAGTCACAGCTGCTCGATGCGGTCATGGCGTCGTGGGATGTCGTGCGGGACGGTGCGGATCTGGTTATAGTCGAGGGTGCGGGATCGCCTGCGGAAATCAATCTGCGCGCTGGCGATATCGCCAATATGGGCTTTGCCACCCGTGCCAAAGTGCCTGTCGTGCTCGTCGGCGATATTGACCGGGGTGGCGTGATCGCCTCGATTGTCGGGACCCATGCCATACTGGAGCGGCAAGATCGTGACATGATCATTGGGTATATCATCAACAAGTTTCGCGGCGATATTTCGCTATTCGATGATGGACTCAAATCCATAACGCAATTTACCGGCTGGCCGTCATTCGGCGTCGTGCCCTGGTTGAAGGACGCTTCGCGGTTACCCGCCGAGGATTCAGTCGTGCTGGAACGCCTGGTCAAAGGCGAGGGGCGTGCACTCAAAGTTGTCGTCCCTATCCTCGACCGGATTGCTAACTTTGATGATCTCGATCCGCTGATGGCAGAGCCCCTGGTGGACGTGGTCATGGTAAGAAGTGGCGAACGGCTGCCTGCGGATGCCGGACTTGTGATCATTCCCGGTTCCAAATCCACGATTGGCGATCTCTTGCGCTTCAAGGAAAATGGCTGGGACCGGGATCTCGATATGCACAGGYGGCGCGGCGGTCATATCATTGGCATCTGCGGCGGATATCAAATGCTCGGCCGCACTGTCCGCGATCCCGATGGAATTGAAGGAAATGTCACGGAAGTAGAAGGTCTCGGTCACCTCGATATCCATACGGTCATGGAACCGGAAAAGACGGTGCGCAACGTGGATGCTCATTCACTACAGTTCGATTTGCCATTGAAGGGCTACGAGATTCACCTTGGTAGAACAACGGGACCGGACTGCGAGCGGCCAACAGTGCGTGTCAATGGCACGGCTGACGGTGCTGCCTCCAGGGACGGCAAAGTTTTTGGCAGCTATTTGCACGGGTTGTTCGTAGACGATGGCTTCCGGGCGGCATTTTTACAATCCATGGGAATTGCTGCGGACGCGCTCGATTATCGTGCCGGGGTAGACCAGGCTCTCGATTCCATAGCCGGCCAACTGTCTGACGTGCTCGATATCGACCGGCTGCTCGCGCTCAAATCACAGCGATGATGCGGCAGCAGAGGTTGATGTCGCAGTTTCGTTTGACATTCGTGGCGCTTGGTGAATAACGTCACGGCATGATTGGTTCCCGATATCGGCCAAAGGCCAAGGGATCAAAAGGGAATGCGACGGCCGTACCCATCAGGGCGACCTAACCGCAGCCGACCCCGCGACTGTAGAGCGGCGAGGGTCAATGTCATCGCCAGAAGCGAAAGCTGATGGCAGCCACTGGGAAACCGGGAAGGCGGCATTGATCTTACGACCCGCGAGCCAGGAGACCTGCCAGTCATAGGGCAATAGTGCCCAAAACCGAAGGGGATTGTCCCTTCTGGCCCTGCACGGAGGTTGTTATGGCTGCTACTCGTACTTCGACTACGATTTCTCTCCCGCTCGCATCGCGTCTGACCACGGCGGTGTTTTCGCTTATGCTCGGCGTGTTCATCATATACGGTGTCGGTCTTTCGCATTCCGAAACGCTGCATGATACCGCGCACGACACCCGCCATTCATATGGATTTCCCTGCCATTGAGCTTTTTACTAGCTGAATAGACGATGCAGCTATCTGCTCTTACGCATTGAAAAATTACAATTTGTTTGGTCCGGGGCCTTTTCAGGTACCCGGCGTCTCGCTTTAGGGATGGGGAGTGAATTCCATGTTGGTTAAGTATCTTCTAGCTACTATAGTAGCTGGCCTGTTTGCCGGTATTCTTTTGACACCGGCGATGTACGTGCGGAATGTTCCGCTTATTCTGCATGCCGAGGAATATGAAAACGCCGGCGGTCATGAACATAGCCATGATGCTGCAGTGGCGGCGACTGAGGCTGCACCCGCTGCTGTAGCCCCGCACGAACACGAAGAA
>NZ_JBFUMG010000099.1:0-11816 GCF_054049495.1 Phyllobacterium sp. P5_D12
TCGCCGTGCTGGGAGGGCGGGCTTACCTGCGCGATATCGATCAGGAGCCGGCGTAGAACGATCGCTGAATTTGTCATTGGCGGTTGAAGTCACAAGCTGCGCGGCGATGCCACCCTGCGTCATGGGGTTTGGCGCATCGCCGGGTCGGGCCAGACTGTTACCGCCGGGGAAGGTAGTCCCCAAGGAACGCCGACAGTTCCAGCTGAAGCACCCCGCAAAACTGTATCAAAGTCGAGACGGCCATGCGGTTGCTGCCGCTCTCGTACTTTTGGATTTGCGTTCCCGAAATGCCCATAGATGCGCCGAGATCAATTTGGCTGATGCCAGCGGCCAAACGGAAGCCCCTCAGCTTCGCGCCAAGGTCTTTATTAATGGCGGCTGCTGCCGAATTCCGCGTTACCCTTATCATCGTGGCGAAAGAACCATGCTTCGGTTAAAGGATTGTAAAAGTAAAATAACCGCCGCCGGACTTGGGCCGCAGCGGCGGTTATGAGTGGAGGCGCGGGACGGGGTAGACCTTTGCCTAGCCCAATAATTTACGCTCCGACAGAGCAGGCAACAATCGGGAGTTTCCCTGAGGCGGGCCGGGATAGTCCCCGTTACCGGCTGGGCAGCAGCGGCATACGCGCGACCTTGCCGCAGCGCAAATCCTCGACGAGTTCGGCATAGGCGTCCGGGTTCTCATGATGCAAGCGCCGCAGCTGCCCGCTGCGTTCGTCCGGTGCCCACGCCTGCGGTTCGATATCGGCATTGGTTGCTGCAAAGCGTACAAGTCGCTTCTCAACCCAAGCAATGGCCTCGCGACGGGTCAGCACCGAGCCGGAATCGCCGCTGACGCTCATGTTGCACGACCAGACGATGTGGCTGCGTGAACGCTTCATTTTGTAAATGCGGGCAACGTTCACATTGCCATCGACAAAAGCGCAAAAGTCATTGCGCAGTTCAACGCCACCGATTTTGGTGCGCCGCCATGTAAGGGCATGTGTCATGGGGCAAGATTCAATGAGGCAGCCCGGTAAGGCAATGCGGCAAATTTTCCGGTCCAGCAGTTGTTGGTTTCGAACCAACGGAGCCGCTCTTGATAGTTTCCACTCGCCATGGCTGACCCGTTCGGCCCTATCCGACCGCCACCCCGAACAGGGTTTTACGTCGAGCGCGAAACCGACTTGGCCAATGCGCTTCGGCCAAGCGTAATGGCGCATGGCCCCGAAGCCGATATCCAGCGGTTGGTTGCAGCAGCGCTTCGTGCGGGTTGGGGACTGACGGAAACCCACCGCATGATGCTGTGTTGCGCGGGGAGCCTCAAATGTGATCACGCGCAACCAGCACGCGGGCGAGATGTTGCAGGGCACCGGGCCCGGGGGTCGCCAATACCAGCCATTAAAATTAGTCCGCGTCATGGTACGGCACAATTGGGAGTTTCCCTGAAGGCTGGGGGGCCCGCGCGTACCTGCCCGGCAGCCAATGCAGCGGGAGGCAACGCAGTGCATTGACGGAATGCCTTTTCCTGTATGTTGATTTTATCCTACATCAATTAGAAAGGGTCGCCATGCGTATACTTCTAATAGCAACGATTCTGAGCTCGTCCCTCTTTCCTGCAACAGCGGCAGACTTTGAACTCATAGTGCATCAGGCCGGTGGCGGCACCGGTGAGGTATACGTCGCAAGCCCACTTTTTGAATCATAAGACGAAGAAGGTCTACAATTGTGCAGCCATGTGGCAGCAAGCCTCAGTAAATTTGCAGGTGGGATGCGAGAGATACGTACTGTTCGATACCAAAATTCCGGATGGATCGAACATAGCGACTTATACCGCTGGATTTTATTTTCCGTCCGGCGCTGGTGCGATATGGCAATTGGATCAGGTCACAGGCGAGGTGCAGTATTGCCGGATGTACGCCCTTCAGGGGGAGCCGGTATGCAAAAAAGCCGACTTTAAAGATTGACGGTGACTCGCGGTTACACTTCGCCGTTGTCTTAATGGTCCAATTGAATATTAGCCCCAACGTGCTGCCATACTGGGGCGCGCAATTGCTCGGCGCGGCCGTTGCGACTTGGATCTTCGGCTTCGCCCTAGCGGCGCGGCGGCTAGCCCATTCGCTGCTCCCGTATTTGGGCGTTTCTGGCCGAGTTCCTTTTCACATTTGCGCTGGTTTACGTCGTGTTGAATGTGTCTGCGATTGACGCAACAAAAGGGAATTCCTACTTCGGCCTCCCTATCGGCTTCACCATTCTGGCTGGCGCATTCGCCGTCGGCCAAGTATCCGGAGCGGCGTTCAATCCGGCGGTCGCGATCGGCGCCTCGATCCGAGGCATGCTGCCGTGGTCTAGCCTTTGGCTTTATATCGTTGCGGAACTGCTCGGTGGGGCCGCAGCGGCGCTCGTCTTTAAAGCGCTCAACCCAACCAGCCCGCCCTTATCGCATCGTCAATCCCGGCTTATCATTCGCTCACAATATCCCCCGGGTCCGAGCTGGACAAATGTCTAACCTAGGCCCTCCCGATCTGCCCGCTTCAACAACGACGGCTCTGGTACTGGGCAGAGCGGGCGGCGCACCACTTCACGCCTTGGCAGTTAACAGCAAGAGATTGGCACGCAGGATCAAGCGCGGCGTCCGTCACGCCACTATCTAAGCAACAGAAAATCTAGMCTTGGCGCAGATTCAGCGGGTGCTGTCTCTTTGTGCCAACTTGATCAACATTAACAGCCAAACGAAAGGCAAAAAAGTGAAGACTCTCATCGCGTCGATCGCATTCGCATTCCTCCTGTCAGGTCAGGCTTTCGCCTATACCTGCACGCATGACGTCGGACCCGATAACGGCAATATCGTCACCTGCGAGCAGGCGCAGTCCGATCTCAAAAACGGAATGTCAAAGCTTGACCGGGACAATGATGGTTACGCGTGCGATCGTCAGTGCGGTGATTGATCCTCAGGACCTGAGATCGACACACCAGTGGTAAAAGACCCCTGGGGCTCCTGCCTAATCGCGGGTCACAGTATCCGCCACCCCACAGGACCGAGACGCGTCTGATCGCAAGTAATTGGCAGCCAGGAGCAAGCCGCGGCTTTGACTGAGTGATAGTCGTGCTCGCATGGAGCAGGCCCGTCGAACCGACGCTTGCTTAAAAAGACGAACAAAAGCCCTTCTTGGGTAGGAGCAAATACCAAAATGGAACCTCGCCCGCGAGAAGCTGCTCGTGGAGGAAAAGGCCCTGATGAAGGCCAAGGATCGCCTAGCCGCCAAGCGCAGGCTGCTTCCGGTGACCGAAGTTGACGGCAACTACAAATTCACAGGCACGAATGGCGACAGGGAACTGCTGGGGCTGTTCGACGGCCGACGCCAGCTAATCGTCTATCGTTTCTTCTATGCGACCGATGTCGAGAATTGGCCGGATGGGGCGTGCAGCGGTTGCTCGCTGTTTGCGGACACCGTCGTTCATCCTGCCCATCTTGCAGCACGCGACACGACCCTTGCCTTCGTGACTGCTGCTCCCTTCGACAGGATCAAGAGCCTGCGCGAACGAATGGGATGGAACCACATTCCTTTCTATTCGCTGCCCGATGAGCGGTTCTCCCGGGATTTCGGTGTTGAATAAATGTTCGGCATCAACGTCTTCGTCCGGCGCGGTGAGCGTATTTTCCGCACCTACTTTCTGAACGGACGCGGTATCGAAGAAGTAGGTCCCGTCTGGTCATTTCTCGACATGACGCCGTTAGGTCGGCAGGAGGCTTGGCAGGAAGCGCCGCCCGGGCGTCCTCAGGATGATCCCTATACCTGGTGGCGTCTCCACGACAATTACGGCTCCGTAGCTGCTCCCAACCCTCCCGGAACCGAAGGGAGACGCATGGCATGAGCCAGTGAGCCTTTGGGTGCAATGCAAACGTTAGCGACGTTTCCTGGGACCCAGTTCGGCGAATTTCCACGGGCCCTATGCCATAAACAGCGCGTAGGTGCGGAGTGCAGCATCAACGTCGCCAGCTTCAACACCCGCTTCGTAACGCTCTACGCGAATGGCGAGGAATGTGTGTTACTCTTCGGCCGTCTTTCGCCGCTTTTTCCGGTGGGGCATCCAGGACCTCCGGTGCGGCCAAGTTCTATATGCGGCTTGGCGGAAAGACTAAGAAATCACAGCCCAGGCTCCAACCTACCGAGACAGCAATGCATTCCGCAGCGGCAAACCGCGGCACACAGATGCTGGTAGTTGATCGCGCAGGCGTTGGGCAACGACTCGAAGAGCCAGAACTCGATGGCAATGGGATGGTCCAAATCGACGGTGCTTTTCGGGTCTCTTATCGGGACCGGCTGCTGGCATAAAGTGCTAACTATTTGATTTTGTTGGTACGCCCAAGGGGAATCGAACCCCTGTTTGCGCCGTGARAGGGCGCCGTCCTRACCGCTAGACGATGGGCGCGTCGCAGGTAGCTATGAGGGGGTATAATCAAGCGTACGGCAAAGTGCAATAATGATTTCTCATCAGCTTCCAACTGATCCCTCACCCAATCAATTGCCAGTGGCTTCCGAAATTCGTGCCACCACGCGTTTGGTTGCAATATCGTAGAGAAGGATTTGCCGGGTTCCGTCGGCCAATCTCGTTTCCAAAGAAAGAGTATTGTTCGCGAGATTGTGGGAGAGTATCCGCGTCCCTGGATCGAGGGTTATAGCCTCGCCAGCTAGCGCCGCGCCGAGTGGTTGTCCAGGAGCCTCGGAACGAACCGCCGTAGCCACTTCAGGAACCGGTTGGCTAATCTTGTAGACAATGGCGGCCAGCACCGCCATAAGACCGATCACCATGATACCGATGGAAACAGCCAATAGCCGGATCATCTTGCGCCGGACCCGTTCCATTGCCGGATCAAGGGGCTGTTCGTCCCCATCGATGTCCGGGTTGATGTTGGCCATATATAGTGTTCTCCGAGGTTTCAAACCAAGCCTCCTGTAACGAAGGGACCGAGGTTTTGAAAGAGCTAATTACCGATACTGATTCAAGCGGCAAGAGACTGGACGCCTGGCTTTCGGCGCAGCTGACGCCAGATCTTTCGCGCAATCGCATCCAATCGCTCATCAGCGGAGGCCAGGTCAGCATTGACGGTAAACCAATCCGCGAGACCAAACACAAGTTGCGCGAGGGTCTTCGCGTTACAATCGAGATTCCCGCGCCTGAAGATGCGGCTCCCCAGGGGGAAGATATCGCACTCGACATCCTCTACGAGGACATCGACCTCATCGTCATCAACAAACCCGCCGGCCTTGTCGTCCATCCCGGAAATGGCAATTGGACCGGTACCTTGGTCAATGCGTTGATCCACCATTGCGGCGATACACTGTCTGGCATCGGCGGCGTCAGGCGGCCCGGCATCGTACATCGCCTCGACAAGGAAACCAGCGGCATCATGGTCGTCGCCAAGAACGATCTCGCTCATCGTCATCTCAGTGCTCAATTCGCTGATCACGGACGTACAAATGATCTGGAACGCGCATATCTCGCCATTGTCTGGGGAACACCTGATCGGACAACCGGCACGATCGATGCTCCGCTTGGCAGATCACATCGAGATCGCACCAGGCAAGCTGTTGTCCATCAAGAACGCGAGGACGCCCGTCATGCGGTTACGCATTTCGAGGTTAAGGAGCGATATGCCGCCAAGGAGGATGCAACCGCCCTCGCATCGCTCGTGGAGTGCCACCTGGAGACCGGCAGAACGCATCAGATCCGTGTCCACATGGCTCATACGGGCCATCCGCTGGTAGGCGATCTGGAGTATGGCAGTTCTTACAAAACCAAGGCCAACAAGCTCGACGAACCCTTGCAAAGCATTGTTAAGGGGTTCACCCGGCAGGCACTGCATGCCAGGCTTCTTGCTTTCGAGCACCCGTCGACCGGCGAGCTTCTGCGGTTTGAAGCACCAGCACCGCAGGACATGGCCGAATTGATCAAGGCTTTTCGAGAAAGAACATGATATACTTGACGCGACGGAACCTTTGGCGAGGTTCGGAGTTCGTTAAACGAGGCCAAAACATGACCTTATTGTTCACATTTATGTGACGGATTGTTTCGCTGCTTAATGCACCGTGTTTTTGACAAAATGATACCTATATATTGATAGCGCTAATCTGTCCGCGCCAAGCTATTGGGTGGGCGGTCAATGCGGACCTGCCGATAATGGGGGTCTATTCCAAAATGAGGAGGGGTGCTCAGTGGCCCAAAATCTTCCAAGTATCTTAGGTGGTGACGGTGGATTGACCCGTTACCTAGAGGAAATTCGTCGCTTTCCGATGCTCGAACCGCAGGAAGAGTATATGCTCGCCAAGCGGTATCTTGAGCATGCCGATCCGAAAGCGGCGCACAAACTTGTCACAAGCCATTTACGTCTCGTTGCCAAAATTGCGATGGGTTATCGTGGCTATGGTCTGCCTATCGGCGAAGTTATATCCGAAGGAAACGTAGGTTTGATGCAGGCCGTAAAACGCTTCGAACCGGAACGCGGCTTCCGTCTAGCTACATACGCGATGTGGTGGATCAAGGCTTCGATCCAGGAATATGTCCTGCGGTCGTGGAGCCTGGTCAAAATGGGCACAACCGCAAACCAGAAGCGTCTTTTCTTTAACCTTCGTAAGGTGAAGAGCAAAATTCAGGCGCTCGATGACGGCGATCTCAATCCTGAACAGGTCAAGGAGATTGCGACACGTCTCAGTGTTTCTGAAGAAGAGGTGGTTTCGATGAACCGCCGCCTGTCTGGCGACGCGTCGTTGAATGCGCCAATTCGCTCTTCCGATGGTGAAGCCGGTGGTGATTGGCAGGATTGGCTTGTCGACGACCACGACAGCGCTGAAACGATGCTGATCGAGCAGGACGAGCTGGAAAATCGCCGTGAGATGCTCACGGGGGCGATGTCGTCACTCAATGACCGCGAACGTCGCATCTTTCAGGCACGGCGCCTCGCCGATGATCCTGTAACCCTGGAGGATCTTTCAACGGAGTTCGGCATCAGCCGCGAACGTGTTCGCCAGATCGAAGTTCGCGCATTTGAAAAAGTGCAGGATGCCGTTAAGGCGGCAGCTATCAGGCAGCAAAAGGCACTCGTTTCGACGGGTTCTGACGCGCGCTGAACTGGTTTGCCGGTTAAAAAAGGCCGCCTAGGCGGCCTTTTTTGCGTATGCTTAGCCTCYGGCCTTCGCGGCCCAGGACTTTAAAACTTCATCAAATGCTTTCTCGCCAGGTAAGCCTTTCTCAAGTGTGATCAGGGCCCGCCTACCCGTCTTATAGGCGATAGGTATGTCGATCCACGATTGGCGCCGTATCAGTGACATGTTGGTGTCGACAGCTGTCTTTGCGTCGTTCATGGCAATGATGAAAAAATTGTCGGCGATCTTGGCCGGAATGGCGATAAGCGGGCTTCCCGGAGCTTGCTCGGTGTCCTTGAAGGTCATGCGCGAGACGTTATCTATCGATCCCCCTGGAAAGCCCTCCGGCACAGTAAAGATCATCTCGACCAGATGGCTGGCAGGAAGGGACTTATCCCCATTGCGCCGTATGATCATGCGTAAATTAATACCCCGGTCGGGAATAGTGACATCAGCCTTTATGGCAGGCTCCGGTGGAAGGTCATTGCCAGGAGATTCTTGAACAACGGACCAGACTACACCGCCTGCATCGGCAGTCCCTGCATCCTGCCCGGAGCGCTCTTCATAGAAGAAGGCTTTCTGGCCGATAGGCAGAGCGGCAGGTGGCTGTGTTTGGCCAGCGGCGTGCTGCTGACCTTGCGCCTGAGGCGGCTGTGCCGGCTGATCCGGCGTCGACGCGGCTACGGAAGTGCCCTCTCCCAATGAAGGAGTGTCATTCGCAGGGCCAGGATTAATCTCCTGGCCGTCCGGGAGGAGCCGTTGAGTAAGCTTTGGCTCAGGCTTTGGCTCCCCGGTCTCGGGCTTGGATGATGGACCAGGCGTGGGCTGAGCCGGCTTGGCCGGCGATGCTGGAGTGGCTGGCTCGTTCGCCGCTGTCTTGGCCGGCGTCGTATCCCTGTTGGTCAGATTGGCCAGGTAGGTTTTTAAGGCAGTCGCCTCTTGAGCAATTCGGTCGCGATAGTTCCAGCCTGCATAACCGGCGCCAGCTATGATCAGTAGCAAGGCTGCTATACCAAACAGAGGCACCAACGAACGTCGTTGCGCCGGTCGTTTAAGGGGACCGCGCGTATAAACACCATAATCGCCYGAAGAGCGATCCTCGGTGGCTGTGGTCAGATCATCATCCTGTTCCTCAGGACCGCGTCCTGAATCCAAAGACGATCTGGTTGTGAGAAAGCCGTCCTGATTGTCTTTCTCGCCACGTGCTGACCCGCCCGCATCGTGGCTTGACAGAAAGTCTTCCAGTGCATCCGGCTGAGTTTCGACTTTGGTAAAGGAGGGCGCAGCAGATTTGGTGGAAGCGGCGGGCGCCAAAGTTGCCGATGCCGGTACTGATACTGGTGTTGGAATGGGTGGAGGCGACGCAACCGGAGCAGGCTCGGGTATGATATCCTCAACTGCGGGCGCAAAATCGGACTCGACCTCGGCAATGGCGTCTTCAAGCGCCTTTATCTGACGTGTGGTCACGGCCTCTGGAGCATTCAGCGTTACAAGCTTCTGCTCAATCGTTGCACGAGCTTTCGCATATACACGCTGCCGTAGCGCTGGCGTTGGGTCTGCCAGCCCGTCAATTGTCTTTCTCAATACCGCAACGAAATCTGCCATTCACCCAAACCCATGGTTTTGTTGTGAGATTATCTCCAGGACGTGCTCCTGACTCTAGTCATGAAACGGGTCAGTAACAAGTATCGTATCGTCGCGTTCAGGGCTGGTGGACAGAAGCGCGATCGGCGCACCGATCAACTCTTCTACATAACGCACGTACTTGATCGCCTGCGCCGGAAGTTCGCTCCAGCTGCGGGCACCGGCTGTGGTCCCTTTCCAACCTTCCAGAGTCTCGTAGATTGGCGTAACCCTCGCCTGCTGGCCTTGACCAGCCGGAAGATAATCAATGACTTCACCATCGAGCTCGTACCCGGTACAGACCTTGATCTCATCGAGCCCATCCAACACGTCAAGCTTGGTCAAAGCGATACCGCTGATGCCGTTATTGGCAACAGCTTGGCGGACCAGAACAGCATCGAACCAACCGCAGCGGCGCTTGCGCCCCGTAACAGTCCCAAATTCATGGCCGCGTTCGCCGAGAAATTGTCCGACTTCATTCTGTTGTTCCGTCGGGAAAGGACCCTCGCCAACGCGCGTCGTATAAGCCTTGGTGATACCAAGAACATAGTGCAGTGATCCCGGGCCAATCCCGGACCCGGCTGACGCCTGTCCCGCAACCGTGTTCGATGAGGTCACGAATGGGTAGGTGCCGTGGTCGATATCAAGGAGGGTCCCCTGCGCGCCTTCAAAGAGGATGCGTTCACCGGCTCGTTTCTTCTGGTCGAGCACATACCAAACCCTATCCATAAATGGCAAGATATGTGGTGCAGCTTCATTGAGTTCAGCAAGCAATCTTGCGCCGTCGACTTCCTCTATGCCGAGACCGCGTCTTAGGGGATTGTGATGCGCAAGCAAACGTTCGATCTTGGCAGGCAGCGTGTCCGGATCAGCAAGATCGAGGACGTGGATCGCGCGGCGGCCCACCTTGTCTTCATAGGCCGGTCCGATGCCGCGACCTGTCGTTCCGATCTTCGTACCCGAATTGGAAGCTTCGCGTCTGCGATCGAGCTCGCCGTGAATTGAAAGAATTAGCGTCGTGTTTTCGGCAATCTTCAGCGTTTCGGGCGTAATAACAACGCCCTGCGCTTCAAGTTTCTTCTTTTCAGCGATGAATGCGTGTGGATCGAATACAACACCATTGCCGATAATTGAAAGCTTGCCCTGGCGCACGACGCCGGATGGCAGGAGCGACAATTTATAGGTCACGCCATCAACCACCAGCGTATGCCCTGCATTGTGACCGCCCTGAAAGCGAACAATGACATCAGCACGTTCTGAAAGCCAATCGACAATCTTACCCTTGCCCTCATCACCCCACTGGGAACCGATCACAACAACATTTGCCATCCAAAACTCCTCAAGTCACAATCTCGTAGTGCTTATGCTCGACTACCTCTCGGATGCAGCAACAACACCTTAGTGGCGCACAATCCTTCAAAAAACCGATTCTCGTTTGAGGTTATGCGCTAAATGCGGTGCTTCTATACAGGCTGGTTCATAAAAGCGCGACAATTCTTTCGATTGCCAACCGGCCAATTTGGCTTTATCGCGCGATTAAACCTGTCGTCTCGGTGATTCATGCGGGATGATCAATTGTAGGCGACAGAGCTATGAACCGCACGGCTTACGTTTTTCTTTTGACGACTGCCCTGTTGTGGGGCGGCAATGCTGTTGCAGGCAAATTCGCTGTTGGTCACATTTCTCCAATGCTCCTGACGTTGTTGCGTTGGCTGCTTGCCTTCCTTTTTATTAGCGCTTTCAGTTTGAAGCAGGTTCGACGAGACTGGGAACAGTTGCGACCAAATCTACCCATGTTAGCCGCACTAGGCGCTTTCGGCTTCACATTTTTCAACATGGCTCTCTACAGCGCACTAAATTACACCTCGGCTATCAATGTCACGATCGAGCAAGCCGGCATACCAATGGTAATTTTCGTGGCAAATTTAATGTTGTTTGGCACACGTGTACAACCAGGACAGATTTTTGGGTTTAGCCTTTCACTTGTTGGAGTCGCCTTGACAGCCGGTCATGGAAGTTTCGCACGTTTGACYAGCCTCKACGTCAATTTTGGCGACGCGCTGATGCTTCTCGCGGTACTTCTCTATAGTGGCTACACCGTCGCGCTACGCTTTAGACCAAGCATCAATTGGCAAAGCCTCATGACGGTAATGACCTTTTTTGCTTTTGTTACGGCCATCCCGTTCACGATTTGGGAATGGCAGAATGGGACGATGACCCCGCCCGACCCAACAGGAACAATGGTTGTCCTTTATACCGCCGTTTTTCCTTCGCTCGCGGCACAGGTACTTTTCATCAAAGGCGTCGAATATATCGGCGCGAACCGCGCTGGCTTGTTTATCAATGCAGTTCCGATTTTTGGAACATTGCTCGCAGTTGCATTGCTGGGCGAGGACTTCCAAATCTATCACGGCGTAGCGCTGGTCCTCGTGCTGGGCGGAATCTGGATTGCCGAACTCAGCGGCCGCAAACATGCCGGTACTAGCGAAGCTGGCGTAGCATGAAACAGGCGTCATCAGAATAGGTTGCAAGCTTTTCAACTAGTTCCGGTCGATCAACCGTCTCAAATCCGTGTCTATGCCAGAAAATCGATGATCGATTGACTGCAACGAGCGAGATCGTTTGGCAGCCGAGCTGTCTGGCGTGGTCGATCACCGTTCGTACGATTTCACTTGCAGCGCCACTGCCGCGCGCCGCATTCACCAACGCTACATCGTGGATATAATAATTGTCTGGCCAATCCGGCAAAGCCACGAGCACCGTATTCAGAGGCGGAATGTCAAAGCTTTTCCACGGGTGAGTGATCGCATAACCAAGAGTGGTTGCCCCGTTCTCAAAAACATATGCACCTTGCCCGTGCAATAAAAAACGATTGAAAAAAACCGCGTCATCTTCCGGAAAATGGTGATGAACCTCAACCGCAACCGCGCCGACAGAAGCAAGATCGCTTGCTTCCATCAAACGCCAGCACGGTGCATTTTCGACGGACTTCATAGCCGGGCGTCCGTATGATCAACCGATGTCGAATTCCAACGGTTTTGCGGAAACGATCGCCTTGTTAACGCGCAA
>NZ_JBFUMG010000100.1:0-11581 GCF_054049495.1 Phyllobacterium sp. P5_D12
GTTTCAAGCCTATGCGGCCCGAAAACACTCCTCCGGTCCGCGACCGGTAAATCAACCGTTCAGAGCATCGCGTTGTTCGACGCTCACGTCCGCCGGCTAGTGGACGGTCTCTCCGTCGAGTTCAGGAGCCTGCCACATCTTTTCGAGATTGTAGAACTCACGTACTTCGGGACGGAAAATATGGATGATGATGTCACCTGTGTCGATCAACACCCAATCGCCGCCGGAAAGGCCTTCGATCTTGGCATTGTTGCCATGCCCGCTCTCTTTCAGAGCACGCAAAAGCTGGTCCGCAACCGCCGCTACGTGACGATGTGAGCGTCCCGATGCGATGATCATATGATCAGCGATGACGGACTTGCCTCGAAGGTCGATGGGGATAATATTTTCAGCCTTTGCGTCTTCAAGACTGGCAAGGACCGATTGAAGGGCAAGAGATACGGAATTGATACCGTTCATCTCTGCCGGTGAAGGTGCCAAGGCATCCTTCTTCTGAAATGCTGTTCTCAGTGTATTTCCTTTCCCTTAAGAACAACGCAACGCAGTTTGTACCCGTACTGCACATCTATAAGATAGGCAGAGTCGCAGGACAGTTTCAAGACGTCATATCGAACTAACTCGCTGTTACTGCCATGCTCCGAATGGTGGGCACGTAGTTGCAACGCCGCTTCACGTCTTTGGTTTCATCACGCCGTTGCGAATAGCAGTCGATGACAGCAATGACCTCGGCCCATGAATGAAGGTCCATGCTGGGGCGCGTGAACGGGCCAGGATCGGCGCGTCGTCTTCATCGATACGCGCATAACCAAACGTCTTGGCCATACGGGATGAAAGGAAAGCCAAAGTGGATCCCGGACGATCGATAACAGCAATCGGAAACGTCAAGGCGATCTTCTGCCAGCGCTGCCAGAGGTGGAAGTCCGCAAGATTGTCCGCACCCATGACCCAGACAAAATGCACGCCCGGGTTGCGAGCTTTGATCATAGCCAGCGCGTCAGCAGTGTAGCGGATATTGTGAGCGGCTTCGAATGCCGTAATTTTCACACGGGGATCCTGGATCAGTTCTTCACAGCGCTCCAGGCGCTCCGCCAACGGTGCCAGATGCCGCGTATCCTTCAGCGGATTCCCCGGCGTGACAATCCACCAGAGCTGGTCGAGCTTCAGACGGCGCAGCGCAATTTCAGCCACCAGCGCGTGACCCGCATGTGGCGGATTGAAGGAACCACCAAACAGCCCCACCGTCATACCCTTTTCAACGAAAGGCATGCGCAGATGCGCTTCACTAACGCCTGGAAAGCTCGTTTGCAAACTTGCCTTTATTGTCACGGACGAGTCTGGCCGTTGCCGCGCACACGGTATTTGAACGAGGTCAGCTGCTCGACCCCCACTGGACCTCTCGCATGCATCTTGCCGGTGGCAATTCCGATTTCGGCGCCCATGCCGAATTCGCCGCCGTCAGCAAACTGCGTAGAGGCATTGTGCAAAAGAATGGCCGAGTCGATCTCGTTGAAAAACCGTTCCACGACGCGAAGGTCTTCGGCGACGACAGCTTCGGTATGATGCGAGGAATAATGGTTGATATGCTGTATCGCGCCGTCGACACCATCGACAAGCTTTACTGAAATGATCGTATCGAGATATTCCGTAGACCAATCTTCCTCAGTGGCGGGTTTGGCACCCGCGAAGAGCTCCACGACTCCGTCGTCACCACGAATTTCGCAGCCCGCTGAACGTAGGTCTTCAAGGAGCGGCACCAGATGGGTTGGTACAGCGAGCCTGTCGACAAGCAACGTCTCGGCCGAACCGCATACACCGGTGCGGCGCATCTTGGCATTGACGACGATCTTGCGCGCCATCGCCAAATCGGCAGAGGCATCGATGTAGACGTGGCAAAGCCCTTCAAGATGGGCAAACACAGGTACACGCGCCTCAGCTTGCACTCGAGCTACCAGGCTTTTGCCGCCGCGCGGAATGATCACGTCGAGATTTCCATCAAGACCTTTGAGCATTTCGCCAACGGCAGCACGATCGGTGGTCGGCACTAATTGGACGGCAGCCTCCGGAAGGCCAGCAGCCGCTAGTCCCTCGAGCAAGGCTTCTTGGATAGCCTTTGATGAATGCGCAGAATCCGACCCGCCGCGCAAGATCACAGCGTTACCGGATTTGAGGCATAGCGCTCCTGCATCCGCCGTCACATTCGGCCGGCTCTCGTAGATCACTCCAATAACGCCGAGGGGAGTGCGGACACGTTCAATATGCAAACCGTTAGGGCGATCCCATTCGGCAATGACGTCTCCAACCGGATCCTTGAGACCGGCTATCGCACGAATGCTCGCGGAAATCCCGGCAACCCGGTTATGGTCAAGTTTGAGCCGGTCCAATAACGCTGGCGACATGCCTGCATTTTTGCCGTTCTCAATGTCGCGGACATTGGCTTCGAGAATGTCAGCCGCACGCCTATCAACGGCGTCTGCCATAGCTGCCAGCGCCGCTGTTTTCTTGTCAGGAGACGCAGTGGCAAGAGATTGCGCGGCGGTGCGTGCCTTGCAGCCGATTTCAGCCATCAATTCGGCAACCGACAGGTCTTTATCCACTCGTCGCAACATCTCTTACTCCTTGGCCGTCGCAGCGCGCTTTGCGGCACGCACCACCAGATCATCGCGATGGATCATCGCGGAACGGGCATCATAACCGAGAATCGCGCCAATCTCATTGGTCTTGCGCCCCGCAATCTTTACGGCATCGGCAGCGTCGTAGGCAACAAGTCCGCGTGCAGCCTCACGGCCATCGGGTCCGAACACAGCGACTGTATCGCCCCGTGTGAAGTGGCCAGCAACTTCGCGAACACCAGCAGCAAGCAATGACTTGCCGGATTTGAGAGCGGCAAGCGCGCCCTCGTCGATCACCAGCCGSCCGGATGGTTCGAGATTGCCGGATATCCAGGTCTTCCAGGCATTGACCGGCGTCAAGCTGGCTTTGAACATTGTGGAGCGTCCGCCTCGATCGATGGCAGCCAGCGGGTTTAGCCGTGTGCCGGAGGCGATGATCATGGCCGTTCCCGCCGCATTGGCGATCTTACCCGCATCTAGCTTGGTTTTCATGCCGCCGCGCGAATATTCCGATGCGGCTGTACCAGCCATCGCTTCGACATCGGGTGTAATCGCATCAATAACAGGTAAAAATTGCGCATGCGGATTCTGATGCGGCGGGGCAGTGTACAGCCCATCGACGTCTGAAAGCAGGATTAGGAGGTCCGCGCCCATCATGGTCGCAACCCGTGCGGCAAGCCGGTCATTGTCGCCATAGCGGATTTCAGTGGTGGCAACCGTGTCATTTTCGTTGATGACGGGAACTGCCTTCAATCGCAACAAGGTTCCTACCGTTGCGCGCGCATTAAGATAGCGCCGGCGTTCTTCGGTATCGGCAAGGGTCAAAAGAATCTGTCCGGCGCGCAATTTGTGGTGGCTCAAAACCTCGGCATAAGCTTTGGCCAATTCGATCTGGCCGGCGGCAGCTGCAGCCTGGCTTTCTTCCAGCCGCAATGCGCCCTTTGGCAAACCCAGCACCGTTCGGCCAAGCGCGATCGCGCCGGAGGATACGATCATCATCTCGACACCCGATGCGCTTAACGCCGCAACGTCGGTGCCAAGGCTCTCAAGCCAATCACGCTTGAGGCCAGTGACACGATCAACAAGCAAAGCCGAGCCAATCTTGACAACGATCCGGCGATAAGACGCCAGCTTCGGTAGTGAATTCACCTGATCTTCGTTATCCGGGAGTTGGACTGATTTCGCGGACATTCTACGACTCAATATTTGAAGCGGTTGTCGATCTCGACAGGAGCTTCCGACTGACGCGATTCAAGAATGATTGCAGACAGTGCGCGCATCACCGGTTCAACGCCCTCGCGGCTGACGGATGACAACAGCATCGGCTCGCGGCCGGCCGCTTTCTTGAGCGCGGCAACCTTCTTCTTGCGGGCAGCTGCGTCAAGCGTATCGATCTGGCTGAGCGCCACGATCTCTAGCTTGTCAGCAAGTCCCGCTCCATAGGCCTCGAGTTCCATCCGAACGGTTTTATAGGCTTCCGCGACATTCTCTTCTTGTGCCGAAACAAGGTGTAGAAGGACGCGGGTTCGCTCGACATGCCCAAGGAACCGGTCACCAATGCCCACCCCCTCATGCGCGCCCTCGATCAGCCCCGGAATATCAGCGATGACAAATTCTCTGGCGTCGATGCGTGCAACGCCGAGATTGGGATGGAGCGTTGTAAACGGATAATCGGCAATCTTTGGTTTGGCGGCAGTGACGCTGGCAAGGAAGGTCGATTTCCCGGCATTGGGCTTGCCAAGAAGTCCAGCATCGGCGATCAACTTCAACCGGAGCCAAAGGTTGCGCTCCTCGCCTTCGAGGCCGGGATTGGCGCGGCGCGGCGCCTGGTTGGTCGAGGTCTTGAAATGTGCATTGCCGAAACCGCCATTGCCGCCCTTGGCAAGACGATATCGCTGACCGACCACTGTGAAATCGCAGATCAGCGTTTCGTTGTCGTTTTCGAATATTTGCGTTCCGACCGGTACCTTCAGAATAACATCGGCACCTTTGCCGCCGGTCATATTGCGGCCCATGCCGTGCATGCCGGTTTTGGCCTTGAAATGCTGCTGATAGCGATAGTCGATCAACGTGTTGAGACCATCGACTGCTTCCGCCCAGACATCGCCACCGCGTCCGCCATCGCCACCGTCGGGACCGCCGAACTCGAGAAATTTCTCGCGCCGAAACGACACCGAACCGGCACCACCGTCGCCGGAACGAATATAGACTTTCGCCTGATCAAGGAATTTCATGGAAGTTCAGCCCTTTTGATGTTCCGAGGCATTACAGTAAAATCCTCGAAATGAAAACTGGTCGCCTCGATGTTGGAGACGACCAGTATTGGTTATGAAGTCCAGCTGCGAAGACCGATCCACGTCCTCCGGTCGAGCATGTAACGTTCAACAGGAACATTCCCGGCAGTGATCGAATCCATCATACCGGTGTTGGTATACTGGAAACCGCTTTTATAGATCACCCGGCGTGAAGCATTGTTGGACACGCGGCAAGAAGCATAGAGTTTTTCGACTTGTGTTGCTCTGAACACCAGATCGACGAGCGCATGGGCGGCTTCCGTTGCATAACCCTTGCCCCAGTAGGATTCGCCCAGCCAGTAGCCGATCTCCAACTCTTCCTTGCGGCAAGGCGCATACTCGTCCTTGCTGCGACGATAATTGATACCACAGCAACCAATGAACGTGCCCGATTGCGCCAATGTAATGGCGTAGACGCATTTGCCGATCTCGCCCGCATTGGCGCGGCGCACGAAATCCACCGCATGTTCCTTCGTATAGGGGTGCGGCATGCGGGAAAGCATTTCCGCCACGTGAAGGTTATCGGCGAGACGGGCAATTGCATCCACATCCTCGTTACGCGGCGCTCGCAGAACGAGACGTTCCGTAACGAGAACGGGACAGTCTATCAGATCCAACCGTTCTTCATCGTCTTCCAGTATTTCAGCAACCATTTGTCTATCCTCCAGACACGAAAGGGGAGATGGGTGGTTATCCCATCTCCCCTTTTGATCTGTTGGCGGTTGCCATACACCGGGTCCGATGGGACGCCGGCGCTTCAAGCAGGACCGGCTATTCTGCTGCTTCGGCGATCGGGTTGACGATCGACACGTAGCTACGGCCGTTGGCTTTGGTGCGGAAGGAAACGGTGCCTGCTTCAAGTGCAAACAGGGTATGGTCCTTACCAAGGCCAACATTGACACCGGGGTGCCATTTGGTGCCGCGTTGACGAACGAGGATGTTGCCGGCAAGAACCTTCTCGCCACCAAACTTCTTCACGCCAAGGCGCTTCGATTCTGAATCACGACCGTTGCGTGACGAACCACCAGCTTTTTTATGTGCCATCGGATTGCTCCTCTAATCTCTTCTTATTCGCCCTTAGCGGGCTTCTCAGCCTTGGCAGCAGCCTTCTTCGGCGCAGCTTTGGCCTTTGGGGCGGCTTTCGTCTCGATTGCGTCCGCAGCAGCAGCTTCGGCCTTCGGAGCAGCTTCCTTCTTCGCCGGCTTTTCAGCGGCTTTCTTGGAAGGCTTCGCGCCATCGGTCAGGATTTCCGAGATACGGATCGTCGTCAACTCCTGACGATGACCGCGCGTACGCTTGGAATTCTGGCGACGACGCTTCTTGAAGGCGATGACCTTGCGTGCACGGCCCTGCTCTACGACTTCCGCTGTTACCAGCGCACCACCGACAACAGGAGCACCGATCGTTGCGTCGGCTCCGACGCCAACCATCAGAACTTCAGCAAATTCAACGATATCACCGGCGTTGCCGGCAACTTTCTCGACCTTCAACAGGTCATTGGCGGCAACGCGATACTGCTTACCACCGGTCTTGATGACTGCGAACATTTTTTCCCTTTCGGAGTCCGGTTCGGTTTAGTGCCGTTTTACGGCAATAACCGTCTTTTTGTCAGTCGTGACAGATTGATCGAAAGGCACTCTTAGGCATAAGAATAAAGGCACCCGAATTCAAAAACAAACAGCGCGGAGAATCCCCCACGCCAGTTGACGGGCGCTTATAGGATCAGGTTCGCCGCTGAGTCAAGAAATTTAACGCAAATTACTCTTGTATCTGGAAGCTTTGCCCGCTATCTAGCCGGTCGCACGCTCAAGCCGAGCCCCTGGGGGCATCGCGGCATCAGCCGGGTTTCATATCCGGAAAATGGATCGGGGATTATCAATCCCCCTACGCGGAGAGGTGGCTGAGCGGTTGAAAGCACCGCACTCGAAATGCGGCATGGGGGCAACTCCATCGGGGGTTCAAATCCCTCCCTCTCCGCCATGATTTTTGCATAACTATATGGTTTTATTAGATAAATTTCATCTAAAGAAAAATGGAGTATGCTTTTGAGTGCACTTCCAGTTGTCCGATGTTTTTCTGTGTGTGGCGAGCATGTTGGATACGCCGATTTTCGCTTCGAACGCAGATAGGTGTATGTTGGAGATGAAAACTCTGACTCCGTTAGTCCTGGTTCGAATCTAGGTTCCCCAGCCAAACATTTTCAAAGCAAAATCAAATATTTAATCAAATGACCGTTACGGTCCCACTGGTTTTCATGTTGCGTCATGTTGCAACTGGCTCCATTGATTTCCAATGGTTTTCTGCAACACTCGGCAAATCCATGCGACATGGATGCAACATGGGGAAACGAGATGGCCTATATCGATGCAGGCAATATGACCGACGATGCTTTGGCAGGCTACGATAAAATGATGGTCTAGGTGGCAGTCACGATTAACCCTTTCCATGAAGATATGGTCAGACGTCCTCAAGGATTTGGATCGCTGGGGTAAGGTGACGCTTGTCAGTGGTTCCTACGATGACATTGGCAACGCGTTGATTAACCGGTCATGACCCAAGCACCAAAGGTTCGCATAAAGCCTCGGATTAAAATGCTCAAGCCCCTCGAACCTCGGATCCGGCCTCTATCTCGGGTGTCCCGGAAGAGCGAGAGCTCTCCCGATTTCTCGTAAACGACCCGAACCTCGGTCATTCCCGCCGCTTAGTTGCTTCGCACGCACGCGAATGCGCGCGAGACCAAGCCCATGCGACTCACGCGCAGCGACACATAATGGCTAGTACAGCCGGACTGGACGTATCGAAGCTTTCGGGCCATTCGCTGCGCGCCGGCAAAGATCTTGGGGAGATTTCCGGCATAGGGGTTAATGTAAACTAACGGCTACCACCATCATACCAATTCACCAGATTCCTGACCTTAAGTAGAATAGTAACCCTCGGCCGCGCGATGAATACTCGCACCATTCCAGACTCACAGCATTCCCAACGCTAAATTGGAGAAATAAGCCCGGGATGTCTTAGCTGGATGATGCGAATTTCCTCCTGAGGAGAAGCAAATGAGATGGATTATTTTCAGAATCGATGTGTTTGTTGTGCTGCGATACTTTCACAACATATCCGGCGCCTGGCGGTATAGCCGCCATTTCAAAAACTATATGCGGGAGGGCATGAGTCCGGCCGAAGCCGTGGAATGCGACAAAACGTATTGGGGCATTGCAGACGGTGGGCACATACGATCGGCGGGCAAGCCGAACAACCGTATGACTTCTCCGTTGATGCCAACTATGTGGATGGCGACGAGCAACATATCGAGCCGATCCTGATGGTCGCAAACGTTTTAGCAGGTTGCCGAGATATGTGTTGTCCATCATTTCTCGGAGATGTCGTATGTTCAAAGGTTCTGTCGCAAACTTATCTGAGCATGGCATAAAATTTCCTGATCTTGCCTTGGCCGAACTTTAATATGGCAACTGCCGTCGCAACTTGCGACAGCGATACTTTCGCAAGTCTGCTTTGCGCCAACAGCGGACTCCCGTTGATGGCAGATAGCGGAGTTCAGTATTTCAGGGCTAAGCTATGAACGAGAGGGCTGTTTGTTACCTTCGGAAGCCGTTCGATGAATAGCATCTGATAGGGCGCCTCGCCCCGCTCTCCAGGCATGTAGTCCCTGCCACGAGGATTCGTGAGTTCCTTGCTTGCGCCGGGCAAGGAGAACCGAAATACGGCCCCGCCAGATGCATTGCTATCTGCCCACAGCCGTCCCCCGTGCGCATCGATGATCGACTGGGAAATCGACAGCCCCATCCCCACGCCGTTCGACTTGTTCGTGTAGAAAGCATGGAAAATCTGATCGAGATGGTTCTGATCAATGCCAGGCCCGGAGTCGCTCACGGCCACTACGACATCGCCCGCCTCGCTTTTTTCCATGCTGACCGACAACTCTCGCCGTCCTGCATCCCGCGTGCCCATGGCTTCGACCGCGTTCAGAATTAGGTTAAGCACAACTTGTTGTAGTTGAACACGATCCCCCTCGACGGGAGCCAGCGCCTCGATGAGACGGGTTCGGACCGAGATCCCATTGGTGGTGATGGCGCTTTGCGCCAATCCAATCACTTCCTCGATGGCCGATTGGGGACGCGACCCAATTAGAAGAAATGTCCACTCTGGGTCACTTGTTGCCACTGCCTAGCGTCCGCTTGGCGCCACTTGCGGACGCCAGCCCTGACTTGAAAGAATGACCTATTTGGGGCCGATTCCGGTCAATTCGTCGAGGCTCAAGGCGCGCGGTGTCTGGGAAGCGACCTTTGCACCGGTGGCATCCATGTGGGTGGCCGGCGAGGCGATTGCCGACGGCGCGACCGGCAGCTTGCCGCCGGGCTGCATCGACGAATGCGATATGCGGCCCGTATGCCAGATCTGGTTGGCGATCAGTCCGCCCTTGGCATGCACAGCAGCGGTCACCAACTGCCAACCAGCGATCTGCTGATCGGAGTAGACACCAGGCGCGCCGGGGTAACCACGCGCTGTCGGCGAAATGTCTGTCGCTTCGGAGATGATCAAACCGCCGTCGCTCGCCCGCTGCCCGTAGTATTCAGCGTTCAGTGCGTTGGGAACATCGCCCGGCTGCCGCGAGCGCAGTCGGGTCAGGGGCGCCATTACGATACGGTGCTTCAGGGACAGGGCGCCGAGGTGCGTGGCGGCAAACAAAGGATCGGTAGTCATATGCTAACTCCATGTTGTTGACAGAGATATAGGGAGGTAGACAAATAGGATTGGCGCGCTGGAACGTGAAACCGGTATACCGTTTTCACGTTATAATGGACGCGTCGTCCGCCGGTGCCGCTCATCTTTAGTTTCCCGAAACCAGCTTGAGTCCGATAACGCCTGCCAAAATGAGAAGAATGCAGAGTATCCTCAACGGTTCGGCTGAATCTCCCAGCACGGCAATTCCCATAATGGCGGTGCCCGCCGCGCCAATTCCGGTCCAGACGGCGTAGCCGGTTCCAACTGGCAGCGTGCGGAGCGAGAGCGACAGAAGAAAGACACTCGACAGGCCGGTGGCGACGGTAAGCAGTGCTGGTATCAGTCGCGTGAAACCTTCAGACCACTTCATGCAGAAGGCGAATGCGATTTCGATGATTCCCGCGATACTAAGTAGTACCCATGCCATAGTCGGATCCGTTCGTTGATTTCGCCAGCGTTATGGCCGGTCGAGGGTTCTGGTTCTATTATCAGGCAAGCGAACCACCTCGGGTTCAATCCCTGGGATAGCTTTCAAACCAGCCATCCCTTGAAGAGGCGAGAGATGACCATTGGAGATTCCTATGGGTCAAGCTCCTGCCTATGGGGTATTCAAGCTTTGGCAGCAGCAGCGGGTGTCGACCGGAAGCCAATTCCGAACCGGTTGAAGGCGTTCATCAAGCCGATCGCATATGTTAGATCAGCAAGTTCTTTATCGCCGAATTCGGCAGCGGCCGCTTCATAGTCAGAATCGGGAATGCCGGTTTCGGCCACGCGCGTTACGGTTTCCGCCCAGGCAAGCGCGCTGCGTTCGCGGGTACTGAATACGTCACCCGCATCGCGCCATACCGGTACCAATACGAGCTTGTCCACCGTCAGGCCATTTTTGAGAAGGTCGCGCGAATGCATGTCGATGCAATATGCGCAGCCATTTATTTGCGAAACTCGAAGGTACACAAGGTCGATCAGTTGTTTCGGGAGGCCACTTTTTTGAATTGTGATGTAAACCCCTCCGAAAGCCTTGTAACCTTCAGGTGAAGCTTTGGCATAGTCGATGCGATTACTCATGACGAATCCTTATGTTTGCTAAATCAAGAATTCATCGTGCTGCATCTTGGTCTATGTTAGAAGGTCCATGATCCGTCATCAGTACTGGGCCATAATCCTCTCAGTTCTCAGCTCCCACTGCCCCTACCAAAGGGAATGTGCGGAGGCAGAGCGCCAGAGCTGCACAGAGGATCGGCAGAACGGATACAATTGGTGCTGATTGCACCAAATCTTGAGGGACACCCGACCACAGGGGTCAAATGCCATGGGCAATTAAATCGCTTAATACGTTAGCTGCACAGCACTTACGTCCTCGGCCGACACCGCAGTATTTTCGTTAAAGAGTGTCTCGGAAAAACCCATGGTATGAGCGAGCAGTCCCTGGCGAAAATAGAACCGCTGAGCAAGTGCTTTGTGCAAACCCGTATCGAGGACCAAATGTCCGCAGTTTAATTCTCGTGCATATGCGCGCGCTACAGAAAGTAGTTTTGCTCCAATGCCATCATTTCGATACTTTTGATGTACCACCAGGTCGTCAACATAGACGAATCGCCCATACAACAGATTTTCCTGCAAGCGATAACGAATGACCCCTCCAATTCGACCGTCACACCACGCTGCTGACAAACGGAATCCCTGTTCACGTTGACGCATTACTTGTCGAACGAAAGAATCGGTATCTGTCAAGTGTGGGCGTAACTCCATCACAACGGCGTGACATGCACTGACATCTGTGAGCTGCTCGATACTTCTAACCTCAACATACCGGCCCATGGTCATGACGAATCCTTAAATTTACGGTCGAAGGACTCTATCGTGCTGCTGCTTGATCTGCCTTAGAAGGTCCATGATCCATCTTGGGTGCTATGGCATGAGGGGTGCCTGTCTTTATAC
>NZ_JBFUMG010000101.1:0-11431 GCF_054049495.1 Phyllobacterium sp. P5_D12
ATCGAGAACTGCAAGCGATGGCCCAAGCTGAATCGTCAGGAGAGAGAGCAATGTTAGGTGTAGGACTGATCGGAACGGGCTTCATGGGAAAATGCCATGCACTGGCGTGGAATTCGGTTCGCGCCGTCTTCGGTGATGTGCCGGCAGTGCAGCTCGTGCATCTTGGCGAAGCCAACACGGAGCTCGCCGTGCGCCGCGCTAATGAGTTCGGTTTCCAGAAAGCCTCGGGCGATTGGCGCGCGGTCATCGACGACACGCAAGTCGGTGTCGTCTCCATCACCACCCCCAACCAGTTTCACCCGGAAATGGCAATTGCGGCGCTGAGAGCCGGCAAGCATGTCTGGTGCGAGAAGCCCATGGCGCCAACATTCAGCGACGCGGAAGCCATGCTCGCCGCGGCGAAACAGTCGGGCAAGGTAGCAGCCCTCGGCTACAATTATATCCAGGGACCAGCCATACGCCATATCCGCAAGCTGCTTGCCGAGAAGATCATCGGCGACATCAACCATTTGCGCATCGAGATGGATGAGGACTTCATGGCCGATCCCGATGCCCTCTTCAATTGGAAACACGAGGCTACGTCCGGATATGGCGCGCTGGATGATTTTGCTGTCCATCCCCTGTCGTTGCTGTTCACGCTGTTTGGCCGGGTTTCCCGCGTCATGTGCGATATGTCGAAGCCCTATGCCACCCGCAAGACGGCCAATGGCACGGATCGCGCTGTCGAAACCTATGACAGCGCCAGCGTTCTCATGCACATGGAAAACGGCGTTGCCGGAACCTTGCAGGCCAATCGGTCCGCCTGGGGCCGCAAGGGCCGCATTGCGTTGCAGGTATTCGGCTCGAAAGGCTCGATCCTGTTCGATCAGGAACGCGCCAACGAATTCCAGCTTTACGTCACCGCCGACCGCGCCACCGAGCAGGGCTACCGCACCATTCTGACGGCGCCGCATCATGAGCCCTATGGGCAGTTTATCCCGGCTCCCGGCCATGGCCTCGGTTTTAACGATCTGAAGATCATTGAGTGCCATGAGCTGATCAAGCGCATCAACGGCCAGCCCGCCCATCTGATCGAATTCGCCGACGGCCTCGAAATAGAACGTACCGTGCATGCGATGGCACAGTCATTCAATGATCAACGCTGGGTGGATGTCAGATGATTATGCTTTTGGCTACTCCACCACAATCTTCATGCAGGTACCGTCATCCTCGGGCTTGACCCGAGGACCCACGGCTGACGACGGGAAGGGTAGTTCGCGCAACACATTCCGGCGAGCTTGGCTTATGCTCCACTCTGGGTCCGATGATACGCGACTAGAGCATTGGCATGGCCATGACCCATCTGGTGCTCTGATTTCAGCGTGGATACCATCTCCATGTGCTTCTTTTCCTTCATTTCATCCAGCATCGTTAGCCAGTGACTTATTGGCTTGCCATATGTCTTCTCAATGGAAGGAAAGTACGAAGCAGGGCCCTTCAGCTTGTTCTCCGCCGACATGTAAACGAACTCCTATCCTTGTAATCAGGTTCACGGTTCTGAGACATCTAAGTTGTCGATGCAAGGGGCTACCTGAGCCGCAAACCGTCAGCGAAGAGATAACGGAGGCTCAAAGCCTGRTCGTCTTGCCTTCCTTAACCGACCTCACCGCTGCATCGGCAAGCGCCAGCGCTATCAGCCCGTCCTCGCCGCTCGGCGCCGCCTTCGTGCCCTTCGCAATCGCGCTGATAAATGCGGCGATCTCGTTAGCGTAGGCCTCCGTATAGCGCGTCATGAAGAAGTCGTGCAGCGGCGGGCGGGTATAGCCGCTGCCGTTGGCGATCTCGATCGACACCGGCCGCTGGTTTTCTGCCGCGACCATGCCCTTTGAGCCATGCACTTCGATGCGCTGGTCATAGCCATAGGTCGCGCGGCGCGAATTGGAGATCACACACTGCTTGCCCGACGCCGTCGACAGGATCACGCTGACGCTGTCGTAATCGCCAAGCTCGCCGATCTTCTTGTCCACCAGCACCGAGGCGTGCGCGGTTACCGCGACCGGATCTTCGCCGAGGAGAAACCGTGCCATGTCGAAATCATGGATGGTCATGTCGCGGAAAATGCCACCGGAACGGCTGATATATTCGGCCGGCGGCGCACCAGGGTCGCGCGACGTGATCGTCACCATCTCCACGTCACCGATCTGACCATCGTCGATCGCCTTGCGTACCGCAGCGAAATGCGGATCGAAACGGCGGTTGAAGCCGACCATGAGCGTCGCGCCGGTTTCTCTGACAACGGCGAGGCATTCTTCGACACGCTTCACATCGAGGTCGATCGGCTTCTCGCAGAAGATCGCCTTGCCCGCGCGGGCGAAGCGTTCGATCAGTTCCGCATGCGTGTCGGTCGGCGTGCAGATGACAACCGCATCGATATCGGATGCCTTCTCGATCTCGTCGATGGTGCGGATTTCACAGCCATGCGCAGCGGAAAGATCCTTGGCGGCCTGTTCAAAGGCATCGGCGACGGCGACGAGTTTCGCCTGTGGGTTCGATGTCACCGCTTTCGCGTGAACCTTGCCGATACGGCCAGCACCGAGCAGGCCAAAACGTACAGTCATTTCTTACCTCATTAAAGAAGCCCGGAAGTATCCCGGGCGTTGCAGATTGATTTTTAAAGTGCCCAGAGGCTTTGTGAAAATTCATCCTGATGCGCAGATGGGGCGGTTTTCGAGAACCGGAGCACAGCGGACATTTAGGTCCGTGAGCACCGGAAGCGGAGAAAATCGCTTCAGGTGCCCATCAGGGTGGATTTTGAAAGCCTATTAAACTTTGCGCTTCTTCTGGCGGTACACGTCCACGATAACTGCGGCAACGATGATCACGCCTTTGATGATTTCCTGGTAGTAGGCATCGACCCGCAGGAACGTAAAGCCGGAGATCATTATGCCAAGAATGATCGCGCCGATCACCGTGCCGGTGATACGTCCGACGCCGCCCGCAAGCGAGGTGCCGCCGATAACGGCCGCCGCGATTGCGTCGAGTTCATAGTTGACGCCCATGCCGGCCTGCGCGGTCTGCGCCCGGGCAGCGGTAACGATGCCGGCAAGTCCAGCCAGCAATCCGGCAATGGCATACACCTTGATGAGATGTTTTTCGACATTGATGCCGGAAACCCGTGCCGCCTGCACATTGGCGCCGATGGCGTAGGTGAACTTGCCATAGCGCGTATAGCGCAAGGCGATATGGAAAACGAGCGCCACCACGAGAAACACAACCACAGGCCAGATGCTCGTGCCGATGAAATTGAACTGGTCAGTCAGGCCTGAAACCGGCGAGCCCTTGGTGTACCATTTTGCTATGCCGCGGGCCGACACCATCATGCCGAGCGTGGCGATGAACGGCGGTATCTTTGTATAGGCGATCAGCCAGCCATTGATGATACCGGCGAGGAGGCCGATGCCAAGGCCGATACCGATCGGCACGAAAAACGGCAGGTCCGTCAAGGCCGGATAGACCGGCCGCGCCCAGGTGGAGGCCTGCGCGAAACTTGCCGCAATCATCGCGGTTGCACCGACGACCGAGCCGGAGGAAAGGTCGATACCGCCGGTGATGATCACCTGCGTCACGCCTACCGCAATGATGCCGATGACGGAGACCTGCAGGATAATGATCCGCAGGCGCTGCACGTTCATCAGAAAGCTCTGTCCGGCAAAAATCCAGCCGAGTATTTCGAAAACCAGCGCAATACCGATCAGCACCAAAAGGATGTTGACCTCGGGCGGCATGCGCCGGCGGTGCTTGCGCCCGAGTGCGGGTGTTGTTGCCTTGGCCGTCACCTGCTCGCTTGTCATTATAAGGTCCTCCAATATTCCAGGCAGCGCCAAACAACCGTTAAAGCGCGGAAAATTCTATCCGATAATTGTCAGGGTGGATTATCAAACGATCGTTCATTTTGATGCCAACTCCATGACCTTGACCTGCGTTGCTTCGGCGCGATCGAGAAAACCGGTAACCCGGCCCTCATGCATCACCATGACCCGGTCGCTCATGCCGAGCACTTCCGGCATTTCCGACGAGATCATGATCACCGCGACCCCCTGTTTGGCGAGTTGCGATACAAGGCGGTGAATCTCCGCCTTGGCGCCGACATCAATGCCGCGTGTCGGTTCGTCGAGAATGAGGATCTTGGGATTGGTCAGAAGCCACCGGCCGATCAATACTTTCTGCTGGTTGCCGCCGGAAAGGTTCTCGACCCTTTCCTCCATGTTCGGGGTCTTGACCCGCAACGTATCGCTCATCTTGGTGCACGCCGCGGTAATGCCCTTCTCCTGGACAAACCCGTACTTGACGAAACGGTCCTGCAGCACCGCGATCTGCATGTTTTCAAGGACGTCGAKAATAAGCAGGCAGCCCGTTTCCTTGCGGTCTTCGGTAATGAAAGCCATGCCGTGGCTGATGGCCTGCGTCGGCGAAGTCATCTTGACCACCTCGCCTTTGATCTCGATGGTTCCGCTCGTTGCCGGTGTCACACCGAAAATCGTCTCGGCGACGTTCGAGCGGCCTGAACCGACCAGGCCGGCAACGCCAAGGATCTCGCCCGCACGCACGTCGAACGACACATTGTGGAACACGTTCTTCAGCGAGAGGTCTTTTACCGAAAGCACCACATCGCCGATTGGCACCTCTTCTTTCGGAAACATCTGCGTGATCTCGCGGCCGACCATCATCTTGATGATGTCGTCGCGCGTCACATCGGTGGAAAGATGCGTTCCGATATAGCGCCCGTCGCGGAATACAGAGAACTCGTCGGCGATCTCGAAAAGCTCGTTCATCTTGTGGGTGATATAGACGATGCCGATGCCCTGTTCGCGCAGACTGCGGATAATCTCGAACAGATGCGCCACCTCGCGCTCGGTCAGCGCCGACGTCGGCTCGTCCATGATCAGGACATCGGATTCGTATGAAACCGCCTTGGCGATCTCCACCATCTGCCGGTTGGCGACGCTCAAATCCCGAACCTGGCTTTCCGGATCGAGTTTGATGTTCAGCCGCTCAAACAGCTCTGCGGTCATGTCGTACATCTTGCCGTGATCGACGAAGCCGAAGCCGTTCTTCGGCTCGCGCCGGATCCAGATATTCTCCGCCACCGTCATGAATGGCATCAGGTTGAGCTCCTGATGGATCATGGCGATACCATTTTCCAGCGCATCGAGCGGCGATTTCAGGCGGATCGGCAGACCTTTCAGATGAACCTCGCCCTGATCTGGAATATATATTCCAGCAAGGATCTTCATCAGCGTGGATTTACCGGCGCCGTTCTCGCCCATCAGCGCGTGAACCGTGCCGCGCTTGAGCCGGAACTGCACATTGTCCAGCGCCAGAACGCCGGGAAATTCCTTGCGGATGTTTTCGACGTTCAAGAGATATTCCGATTGCGGCACGGCGCCACTGGCGCGCACCGCTGCCATGGTCGAGGGACTGACTGCCATGATCATCTCCTCCCAGAGAGGCTCTCGTTTCAATCATACGCCAAACGTTGACGCATTCCCTCCCCCAGTGGGGAGGGTCGGACCGCAGGTCCGGGGCGGGGTCTTTGTTGCAACGAGTAAGGCGTAGTGCGCCATCGCAAGAAATTAGGCTCAAAGGCCCCTCCCCGTCGCTTCGCTCCGTCCCTCCCCACAAGGGGGAGGGTGAAGCTCGGCGTGGTTTGAAACAGAAGCCTTAATTGGACTTCTGATACTTCGACAGGTTCTCCGGGGTCACCAGCTCAAACGGCACATAGACCTTGGTCTCGACCTTCTCGCCCTTGGAGAGCTTCAGCGCCGCATCGACCGAACCCTTGCCCTGACCGGCCGCGTTCTGGAAAACCGTCACATCGAGGTCGCCGGCAGCCATGGCGGCAAGCGCGTCCTGCGTGGCATCGACGCCGCCGATAACGACGCTGTCCATCGAGCGGCCTGCAGCCTTCAGGGCCTGGATCGCACCGATAGCCATTTCGTCATTGTTTGAAACGACCGCATCGAATTCGAGACCAGCCGAAAGCCAGTTCGTCATCAGGTCGGAGCCTTCCGTGCGCGACCAGTTGGCGGTCTGCTCTTCGACGATTTGAAGCCCCTTGCACTCGTCGGTTGCAATCACATCATGCACGTCCTTGGTGCGCTGGCGGGCGGCCTGATTGGAGAGTTCGCCCATCATCACGACGATCTTGCCCTTGCCCTTGAGCAGGCGGCAGACTTCCTTGGTTTCCAGCGTACCGGATTCAACTTCGTTGGAAGCAACGAAAGCCTGCTTCTCCGGCAAGCTGTCGACATTTGCCGGCTCGCGGTTGACATAGACCAACGGAATGCCGGCATCGGCGGCGATCTTCGACATGGCGCCGGTAGCGTCCGTATCGACCGGATTGACGATGATCGCATCAACCTTGGAAGCGATGAAATTCTGGATCTGGCTCTGCTGTTTGGCAACGTCGTTCTGCGCGTCCTCGACCTGCAGGTTCACGCCATCAAGCGTCTTGGCATAGTCCTGCATGCCATTGCGCAGGACGGTCAGGAAGTTATCGTCGAACTTCGCCATCGAGACGCCAATATTCGCGGCCGAAGCCGAACCAGCCATCAATGCTGAAACAGCCACTCCAAGCAAAAACTTTTTCATGTCTTCTCCTCCACAAATGGTGCCCCGGCTGCACCTGTTTTAATCCGGAACCCTTCATGCCCAAATCTCGCCAACCCACCTTGTCCCTGGCTGGCAATATCCGGACATGAAGCGTGCGCGGCGTTTGCGCGCAAATCTTAATCTGAACACCCATTACGGAATATACGGACCGTTATGCCCAGCATCTGAAATATTTATTCCATTTTATGGAAGGAGCGTCAAGCGGGATTTGAGGACTATAGACCAATTAATAAGAGGCTTCAGGTTGCACAGCAGTGCAGTCTGATTGCGGAACCTTCTGGGCGGCACGCGGTTTAACTCCGTAACCGGAGACAGTCTCATGCGCGTTCATACATGGATATCGACGGCTGTTATTGTCGTCCTGGCGGTCGCTGCATTTCTTTGGTTTTACCCGGCCGGCGATCAAACGCCCGGTCAACCTGCTCCACATGCGCTGGGTCRGTCCAATTAGAGCAATTCCAGGAAAAGTGTGAAGCGGTTTTCCGTCCGGAATTGCGTATAAACAAAGAACTAGAGCAATTCCGTGATTCGAAGAGAAACGGAATTGCTCTAGTTGCTAACAAACAAAGGATCAAATAGTGAATCGCAATGGCCTGTATCTGATTATTGGAGCGCTTCTCGTCGCTGTTATCGGTCTTGGTGTCTACGCCTACCGGGAGGAAACCAGGCCCGCAGGCGTCGAACTGAAAATCGGAGAGGGCGGCGTGTCTATCCAGGAGAACTGACCTCCGGGAAATCTAGGGGCAGGACCAGCCAACGGGTCCTGACCTTAGGTCAAATCAACCCGGCCTTGATCATATCCATGCTGGAGGCCAGCGCTTCGGACGGGTTTTCCAGTTCCTGCACTTCCGGTGCGAACGGCTCGAACGAAAACAGGCCGGTATAGCCCTGGTCGATCAGTTCGCGCATCTGGCGGACATTGCCGAGCCGATCATCCCCGTCGACCAGTACCCGGTGCGGGTCGCGCATGTCGCCAACCGCAAGATCAGGGTCGGCAACCCCTGAAATATGAACCATGCCCGTCATCGCCGGAAACAACTCGGGTTCGCCGGCAAGGTGGTGATGGAACGTGTCATGCACGAGTTTGAACCGCCCCTGCCCGCCCACCGCTTCGATCGCTTCCACCGCCTCGCGCTTGGAACGCAGCGAACAAATCTCGAAGCCGAGGGGTTCCACGAAACCCATGAGAGCACGCTGTTCAAGGATAGGCTTCAGCGCCGTCAATGCGGTGCGCAGGTTTGCTTGACGCTCGCCATCTGTCTGGCCGGAACCATCATTGACCGGGACAAGAACCAGCGCGCTCGCACCCACGTCGCGTGCATAATCGGCAAGCTCGATCGCCTCCCGTTCGCGCTCCGGCGTCCACTCGTTGAAGCGCTGCAGCGCATTGATCGTCGCGATGCGAACGCCTGCCGATTCAGCCACCGCCCGGACCTCTGCCGCCGGCGTACCGTCGACAATAGCATTGCCGCCCAGGTCGTTGCGGATCTCGACATCGCTGAGGCCGAGCGACTTCGCCATCTGGAAAAATTCGGCCGGTGTCATGTTCGGCGCGGCGATATGGTTGATCGCAAAGACAGGGTGAGAAATCGTGTCGCTCATCTGAATAATACTCCCGGTAGTACTTAACGCGGTCTGCGCCCGTGGGTTGCCAAGAGCCCGCAAATCCGGCGCAACCATCTGTCGAAGCCGCTATTGCGTCAATCGCCGTCTTGGCTAAAAACTATCATTTCTGATAGATTCCGATGCGTAAGGAAACGAGAACAAGGTTTGCGGGATCCGGCGGAGCTTTTGCGCAAGAATGTCCGGATCTGGCGCAAGAACATGCGAAAATGAAACATGAATCCTCGATTCCGGCGCAGGAATTTCAACCGGCGCGGGCAATTTGATTGTAGCCGGGTGTAAATGCGGCTCAGATGTTCTCTGGAAGGTAGATATCGAACGGCAAAAAAGTCTGACCCGGAGCGTTGGCCGCGCCGCTTTCGATGGCGTGACCCATCAGCTCAGTGAGCTCCCGGCAGAGCCTTGGCATGGGCGTYGCGATGACCATGGTGACGACCTTGTCGGCCAGTGCCGCCCGCGATTCTGGAGTGATTTCATTAACGATCATCACCGGCGGCTGTTCCAATTGCGCCTCACGAATCGCAGTGATCGCGCCCTCCATTCCACCGCCCGCCACATAGCAGCCGGCAAGGTCCGGATGGCGGCGCAGCAGCTCCGCCATCGCCTCATTGGTGATCTGGCGCGTCTCCAGATTGACCATCGTGTCTAACACAGTGAACTCCGGCGCCTCTTCACGGAAGAAGGCACGAAAACCGATTTCGCGCAGTTCATGCCCATGAAAGCGATGACTTCCGACGAAAATCGCGACTTTTCCGGGCGTTTTGGCGGCTTTGGTGATCATCCAGGCCGCCGTGCGCCCCACCTTGCGGTTGTTGACGCCGACATAGCCTTCGCGGATTCCGGCGGCAAAATCTGAGAGCAGCGAGAACACGGGGATATTCTTTGCCTTCAATTCATCGACAGCAGCCGTGATGGACGGGTGGTCCGGCGCGACCAGGCCGATGGAACGGCAGCGTCCCGCCAGCGATTTCAGCTTGGCGACGATCTCGTCCGGTGCTTGCGAGGCGCAAAACTCTATCGCAGGAACGCCGCGGAAATGCGACGCCTGGCCGACAGCATTCTCGATCTCCCGCGCGAACTCCTGATAGAAATAATGTCCGGGTTTCTGCAAGAGAAAGCCCAGGCGGTATTCAGGCAGTTCCTGCCGCATGCGCTGGCGGATCAATCCGGCCGCATGGTATCCGATGCTGTTGGCCGCCTCATACACCCGCCGCGCCGTTTCCTCGCGAACCGGTAGCCGTCCGTTCAGCACCCTGTCGACTGTCGCGACACCCACCCCGGCCGCGCGCGCCAGATCCGAGATTGTCGGCCTATTTGCCACCTCATGCGCTCCCTGATAGAATCTATCAGTCATTTATACCAATCTCTGATTGAAAATGATAGAATTTCATCATTTCAGATTGAGGCAGGTTGCAGCAACGCGTATCTTCTCTCGACCGATTGAGGGAGGTCTCATATGCAAGCAGCATCGCTCGCCATGCCGACAAGGCGGGATTACAGCCTTATCGGCCGTGACTCGCAACTGGCTGTGGAGTCAGGTCTTGCTGCCGCCGAATGGTACCACACCGACATTCCCCGCAAGCAGATGAAAGAGCTGATGAAGCGCTCTGATGGCCCGGCAATCCGCGACACTGCGATCTGGCTCGGCAGCATGCTGATTTTCGCCGGCCTTGGCGTTTATTTCTGGGGTACCTGGCTTTGCGTGCCGTTTTTCCTTGCTTATGGCGTTCTATATGGTTCCGCTTCGGACAGCCGCTGGCATGAATRCGGCCACGGTACGGCATTCAAGACGCGCTGGATGAATGACATCGTCTACCAGATTGCCTGCTTCATGATCATGCGCAATCCAGTCACCTGGCGCTGGAGCCATACGCGGCACCACACGGACACGGTCATCGTCGGCCGCGATCCTGAAATCGCGGTCATGCGACCACCCGATTTGTTGCGTGTCGCATTGAATTTCTTCGGTATTTTGGATGTCTGGCACGCCATGAGCGACCTCATCCGCAACGCTCTGGGAATTGTCAGCGCCGAGGAWAAGACCTTCATTCCCGAGCAGGAACAGCCAAGGGTCGTACGAATCGCCCGCATCTGGGCCGCGATCTACGTCGCCACGATCGGGCTTTCGTTTTATCTCGGATCGGTCCTGCCGCTGATGCTGATCGGCCTGCCCCGGCTTTATGGTGCCTGGCATCATGTGCTCACCGGGCTTCTGCAGCATGGCGGGCTTGCCGACAATGTCACCGATCATCGGCTCAATAGCCGCACGGTCCTGATGAATCCGATCAGCCGGTTCATCTACTGGAACATGAACTATCACGTCGAGCACCACATGTTCCCGATGGTGCCGTATCACGCGCTGCCGCAGCTGCACGCCATGATCAAACATGATTTGCCAGCGGCAAACCCATCCATCCTGCACGCTTACCGCGAGATGGTGCCTGCATTCCTGCGGCAGCTGCGCAATGAGGACTATTTTCTCAAGCGGGATTTGCCGCCGACCGCCAAGCCCTATCGCGAGGAATTCCATAGTGAATCTATCGCGGCGGCAGCGGAATAATAGCCCATAAACGACCGGGAGGATCGAACGATGAGCAACTGGGTGGAAGCCTGCACTTCAGACGACATTGACGAAGAAGACGTCATGCGTTTCGATCACGCAGGAAAGACCTTTGCAATCTACCGCAGTCCCGACGATGAGTTTTTTGCTACGGACGGTCTGTGCACTCATGAACACATCCACCTGGCAGATGGCCTCGTCATGGACGAGATCATCGAGTGCCCCAAGCACAATGGCCGTTTCAATTACAAGACCGGAGAAGCCAAGGGAGCGCCGGTCTGCATCAACCTTAAAACCTACCCGGTCAAGGTCGAGGCCGGTAAAATATTGATACAGCTGGGATAATAGCGATGGAACGAGGAATGGTCATCATTGGCGCTGGCGAATGCGGCGTGCGCGCGGCTTTTGCCTTACGGGAAAACGGCTATGACGGCCCGGTCACTTTGATCGGCACGGAAAAACACCTCCCCTATGAGCGCCCGCCTCTTTCCAAGGAAGCGATGGTCTCGGAAGATCATCCGGCCCCGCGCACGATAGCCGCCGAATCCCTGTTTACCGAAAAGAACATCGACTTCGTAGGCAATTCAACGGCGACGT
>NZ_JBFUMG010000102.1:0-11342 GCF_054049495.1 Phyllobacterium sp. P5_D12
GTAGAGACCATTTGCGGTGCGGCCAAGAAGCATTTTCTAGTCGTATCCTTTTTTGTAGTTCTGGAACCGTCTTGAGCGATTCTTATTTCCCCTCAGAACAAGTCTAGTCGTCCAGCACCCAGGTATCCTTCGTACCTCCACCTTGACTGGAATTGACCACGAGCGAGCCCTCTTTCAATGCGACACGCGTCAGACCGCCAGGTGTGATGCGTATGCGGTCAGACACGAGCACGAATGGCCGCAAATCCACATGGCGCGGCGCCAAACCTTTTTCGGTCATGATCGGCGTTGTCGAAAGCGCGAGCGTTGGTTGTGCAATGTAATTTTTCGGGTTGGCCTTCAGTTTAAGAGCGAAGGCTTCGCATTCCTTCTTGGAAGCCGCCGGGCCGACGAGCATCCCGTATCCGCCGGAGCCGTGAACCTCCTTGACCACGAGATCAGAAAGGTTTTCGAGCACGTATTTGAGCGTGTCCGGTTCCGAGCAGCGATGCGTCGGTACATTCTCCAAAATAGCCTTGCGTCCGGTGTAGAATTCAACGATCTCCGGCATATAAGAGTAAAGCGCCTTGTCGTCCGCGATCCCGGTGCCTGGCGCGTTGGCAATAGTGATGTTCCCCGAACGATAGACGTCCATGATCCCGGCCACGCCGAGCGCTGAATCGCGCCGGAAGGTGAGGGGATCAAGGAAAGAGTCATCGACTCGTCGGTAGAGCACATCGATGGCGCGGTTGCCTTCCGTCGTCCGMATGACGACCTTACCGTTCTCAATCTTGAGATCGCTCCCCTCGACGAGTTCGACACCCATCTGATCGGCGAGAAAAGCGTGTTCGAAGTAGGCGGAGTTGTAGATGCCTGGCGTCAGCACCGCGATGGTGGGCGTACCCTTGCAGCCGGGCGGAGCAACCGCAGCCAATGATTGCCGTAGCAGCTTGGGATATGTCTCGACGGGACGCACCTTGATCTGCTGGAACAGTTCTGGAAACAGCTGCATCATCGTTTCGCGGTTTTCCAGCATGTAGGAAACGCCCGAAGGTGTCCGCGCATTGTCTTCCAGAACGTAGAACTGGTTCTCTTCCGTCCTTACGATATCAACGCCGATGATATGTGTGTAGACGTTTCCCGGTGGTCTAAACCCGACCATCTCCGGCAAATAGGCATCATTGTGGGTGAAAAGTTCACGTGGAATGCGGCCGGCGCGGATGATCTCCTGGCGGTGATAGATATCATCAAGAAACGCGTTGAGCGCCATGACACGCTGCTCAATGCCCTGCGACAGGCGGCGCCATTCATTGCCGGTGATGATACGGGGGATGATATCGAATGGGATGAGGCGTTCGGCGGCTTCCTCGTCGCCGTAGACTGCAAATGTAATCCCGGTCTTGCGAAAAACGTTCTCGGCATCAAGCGACTTTTGAGCCAACCGCTCGGGATTCTGCGTATCGAGCCAGCATTTTAGCTGTTCATATGGCGGGCGCACTTCTCCGCCTGTTTTGATCATCTCATCAAATGGCTTCACTCAAACCCCCTTCATGTAAGCGTATTCAAGCGGGTTCAGCAAAAAATGCAAGCACATTCCATTGTTGAGAAATGGCTCCGGAAGCACGGCTCAAAAATTAGGCAACTACAAAGCGTTTGAGGCACGCGCAATACGATTTTCGTCTAATGCGTGAGCTCGCGTTTGCTATTTTCAAAAATAAAAAGGCCCGCCTACCACTGGTAAACGGGCCCTGGAATCATGTTGTCAGGTTTAATATGGCGATACGCATTGGCGACGGGGGCCGTTGTTGGGCTGATATGTATTGTCATAGGCCCTGTACGACCGATAGCGGTTGTAGCACCACTGTGTATGCGCACTGCCGGTGCGATAGACCGGACGAGGCGCAATGGCGCTCCCCACTATAACACCGGTACCAAAGGCGGCCAGTGGGAACCAGGCTCCGTTATAATATCGATAGCCCGGACGATAGTAATTGTATCCGCGGTGTCCTCTGTACCAATACCTGTCGCCGCCATAGTAGCGGCCGCCGCGATAATAGCGGTCTCCACGATAGTAACGATTGCCGTTCCAGTTTCGGCCGCCGCGATAATGCCGCCGGTACTGAACTTGCTCGATATTGGCGCTCGTGGTTTCGATACTCAACGGCGCAAGCGGCGCCGAAAAGGCGGGCATCGGACCGACCGAAGTCAGCCCCGCCGACATCGCAAGTGCGGCAAGCATTGAAGTTAGTTTCCTCAATTTTTCCTCCTGAAATCCCGGGACGGATCCCGTTTTCAATGTAAGAGCAAAAAAACCTCGGATGGAAGGCTAGTCCTCAGCCCAACATCTGCAGCTGGTTAACGTGCGGATAAAAAAATCGTTCCAATTCAGACGGTTCAAGCGTTAACTGCACCTATCAAATCGTCTGCAAGCTTTACCTTCAACTCACGATAGTGTGAGATGACCCGGCTCGGCTCATAGGTTGCAACCGGTAGATCCGAGTAGCCGAAATCCACGGCAATTACAGGAATTCCTGCGGCCTTTGCCGTGTTGATATCCGTTTGGCTGTCACCGATCATCACAGCGCGCTCGGGATCGCCGCCAGCCTTGCGGATGGTTTCAACCAGATGGCGCGGGTCAGGCTTTCGGAAGGCGAAAGTATCGGAACCGCAAATCGCACTGAATCGCGATGATTGACCAAGACCGGCCAGGAGGTTGACAGACAGGCCTTCAAACTTGTTGGTGCAGACCGCCAGCAGATAGCCGGCGCTCGACAAGTCTTCCATTGCCTGTTCGGCGCCCTCATAAAGCGCGGAGTGTCCGGGCATGTTGGCACCGTAATGTTCGATGAAGATACCGACCAGCCAGTCAAGTTGTTCTGGGCTCAGCAGCTTTTGCTGGGCTTCGAATGCTCGTTCAATCATCACGCGTCCGCCTTGTCCGACATAGCGGCGCAGCGTAACCGGATCGACCTTTTGCAGGCCTGTTTCACCAAGGCAATGGTTGAGACTATCGAGCAGGTCGGGGGCGGTATCCACCAGAGTTCCGTCAAGATCAAATACGACAATGGGTTTGGACATTTATGTTCCTGTGGCATCCGTAGCCGATGGCGAAAACAGCAGCAGAGTTGCTGGTTTCGTGAGGTGACCTTCCCACACTGAAGTATAAGGTGGGTTCAAAATCAAGCCACGAGCCTTGACCCGGTCGCCTGACGTGGTAGGGAGCAACCAGTGTCGACTCAAAGAAACGGCAAGTCAAAGCTACAAGAGGGCGCACCACCATGGATGCCAAATCGCTGAAGATCAAAGCGGCTGCGGAAGCCCTGACCTACGTCAAGGATGGCATGCGCCTTGGAATAGGGACAGGTTCGACCGCCGAGGAATTCGTGCGGCTCTTGGCCGGCAAGGTCGCGTCTGGAATGAACGTTATTGGTGTACCCACATCGGAACGCACTGCGGCTCTCTGCCGCGAACTCGGTATCAAACTCAGCACTCTCGAAGAAACACCGCAGCTGGATCTTACGATCGACGGCGCCGACGAGGTCGACTCCGACCTCACATTGATCAAGGGCGGCGGCGGCGCCTTGCTGCGGGAAAAGATCGTCGCGGCCGCTTCGAGTGAAATGATCGTGATTGCAGACGAATCGAAGCTGGTGAATATGCTGGGCGCCTTTCCCTTGCCTATCGAAGTCAATCGTTTTGGGCTTGCAGCCACGAAACTTGCCATCGAGCAAGCCTCTCGCAGACTTGGACTTTCAGGTCCTGTTACATTGAGGATGACGGGAGACGAAGCATTTGTTACAGACGGCGGGCATTTGATCCTGGATGCATCTTTTGGCCGCATTCCGGATACAAGAGCTTTATCGAACGCTCTGCACGCCATACCTGGCGTGGTGGAGCATGGACTTTTTCTGGGGCTGGCGCGCGTGGCCATTTTGGCCGGTGCTGACGGTGTCAGAACACTGCGGAGTAGTGAAGCAGACGCACTTTGAATCCTGCGCAAAGCCTTCTGAAAATCAAGGGTGATTTTTGGGTTATGCGTGACAACGTCGAAAACGGAGCGATAAATTCATGAACCGAGCAACTGGCTTCCGCCGCTTGATTGCACCTTTGGCCGTCGTAATCATGCTTGGCGGTTTCAGCGCCGCTCAGGCGCAGGATACGAACACCAACAATAACATCACCCCGTCGCATCTGGCTGCCGCCCGGGCTGCTATTTCGGCAATCAAAGCAACGGATCAATTCGACTCGATCCTGCCTGGCGTTGCGCAGCAGCTTAAGGGTGAGTTGATCCAGAAGGATCCAAACCTTGAGTCGATCATCGGCGCAGCCGTTGACGAACAGGCCCTGGCGCTTGCAGCACGTCGTGCCGATCTCGAAAATGAAGCTGCCCGCGCCTATGCAGTGTCGTTCAGTGAAGAAGAGCTGAACGCAATCACTGGGTTTTATAATTCCGAAGCGGGCAAGAAGCTTTTGTCGGAAGGTCCGATCGTTACGCGCGAGGTAATGAAGGCCGCTGGCATCTGGCAGCGCGGCATCGCTCGCGATCTTGCCCAAGCCGTCGCAGAAAAGGTTGTTGCGGCAGCGGCTGCAACCGCGCCTGCCCAAGCTCCGGCGACGCCCGCGCCAGCTCAACCAAAGAAGCCTTAAGGATACTTTCGATCGACATTATGCAAAGCCCGGCCGTTAGCCGGGCTTTGTTCTTTTAAGTGGCCAAGATACAACCCATATAAGCGCTGCTCATCAGATTCGGAGTTTTTGCACCATGCCAAGCTATGATTATGACCTTTTCGTCATTGGGGGAGGGTCGGGCGGTATACGCGCCGGAAGGCTGACTGGCGCCATGGGCAAGAAAGTCGGGCTCGCTGAAGAATACCGCATGGGCGGCACCTGTGTCATCCGTGGCTGTGTGCCGAAAAAGCTTTTTGTCTACGCGTCGCAGTTTTCCGAACATTTCGAGGCGGCGGCCGGTTATGGCTGGAGCGTTGGAGAAACCAGGTTCGATTGGCCGACGCTGGTTGCGAACAAGGATCGGGAGATCGGGCGGCTAGAGGGCCTTTACCGGCAGGGGCTCGACAATTCGGACGTCGAGATTTTCGACAGCCGCGCGGTGCTTGTCGACGATCACACCATCGAAATCCTCAAGACCGGTCAGCGGGTGACGGCTGACCAGATCCTCATCGCAACCGGTGGGCATCCAAACCCGCATCCGGCTTTACCGGGACACGAATTGTGCATCAGCTCCAATGAGACATTCCATCTCGAACAATTGCCAAAGGCCATCATTATCGAGGGCGGTGGCTATATCGCAGTTGAGTTCGCCAATATCTTCCATGGTCTTGGTGTCGATACGACGCTGATCTACCGCGGCAAGGAAATCCTGTCGCGCTTCGACCACGATCTGCGGCAATTGCTGCACGCGGCTATGGTTGCCAAAGGTATCCATGTCCGTTGCGTGGAGGTCATCGAGGAAGTGAAGCGCCAGCATGACGGCAGGCTAGGCGTCCGCCTTTATTCGGGCGATGGACTTGTTGCGGATCAGGTCATGCTGGCCATTGGCCGGGCACCAAACACGAAATCGCTGGGCCTGGAAGAGGCGGGTGTCGAACTCGACGAACTTGGCGCAATCAAGGTCGACGAATATYCGCGTACGAGCAAGGCGAACATCTGGGCTGTAGGCGACGTGACCAATCGTGTTCAACTGACGCCGGTCGCCATTCATGAGGCCATGTGCTTTATCGAGACGGCGTTTAAAAACAATCCGACCAAACCTGACCACCGCCAGATCGCGACAGCGGTTTTCTCGCAACCCGAAATCGGTACCGTGGGATTGACCGAAGAAGAGGCAGCCAAGGAGTTCAGGGAGATCGAGGTGTACCGTGCTCTTTTCCGCCCGATGCGCAATACGCTGTCCGGCGCCAAGGATAAAATGCTCACCAAGCTGATTGTCGATGCTGCCAGCCGAAAAGTCATTGGTGCGCATATCTTGGGGCCCGATGCGGGTGAAATGGCTCAACTTCTGGCCATTCCGATCAAAGCCGGCTGCACCAAGGATGATTTCGACCGTACAATGGCAGTGCATCCTACTGCTTCAGAAGAGTTGGTGACCATGTATAAACCAAGCTATAGATTGGTGAATGGCGAACGGATCGATGGGTGAAATTGAAGTCCTTGCGAAGAGCGGCAAACTTGTCGCTTATTTCGCTTATGGGTCGCTGGTAAACCGCCATACGTTGCGAACCAATATCGTTTACGCCATGCCTGCAAAACTACATGGCTGGCGGAGATTGTGGCGCGCAAGTCCTCGCGAAGCCGGACTTCACGCCGCTCTATTGTCTGTTCGTCGCGACGAAAATTCCAGCGTGGATGGTCTGCTTGTTTTCGATTATCTGGAAAACCTCGCAGCCGTCGATCTGCGCGAGGAAAACTATGACCGCCGCAGTGTCCTGCCTGAACAAATCGAGACTGCAATGCCTTTTCCCGATGGCATGCCAATCTTCGTCTATGAGGCGCACCAATATGTACCAGTTCATCCGCAACCGCCGATGATCCTGCAATCCTATCTGGATGCGGTCATGCAGGGTTTTCTGGTCGAGCACGGTGAGGAAGGACTTCGTCGGTTCCTTCTCAAAACGGAATATTTCAACACACCGATTTACAGGGACCGCCCGTCGCCGACCTATCCGCGCGCCGTCAAGCTCAGCGACAGAGAAATAGACATGTTCGATAGGCTGCTGGAGGAAATCGGCGCGAACTTTACCGATCCTCAGGACATCGATGAAGCGGCCGCCGCGGACGTCAAGTAAGTCTCGTTCCTCATTTCTTACACCCTAATTATATCCGCCTGCAGAGCCACAACGGGATCAGCCGCGCCGGCCGCCAACAGGACTGGTATATCCCACATAATTGGACTATATGAGCGCCTTCCGGTCTGGACCGGATAGTCTCAAACAATCGCTACCAATGTGGAAAGCAAGTAACAGGTGCAATAATGACCAAGAACTGGACACCGACTTCCTGGAGAGGCAAGCCTATCAAGCAGGTGCCTTATTATCCGGACGCTCAGGCTGTGAGCGATGTCGAGGCCCGTCTTCGGACTTATCCGCCCTTGGTTTTTGCAGGTGAAGCACGCAAGCTCAAGAAGCAGCTTGCGGCTGTTTCCAGGGGTGAAAGCTTCCTGTTGCAGGGCGGCGATTGCGCCGAGAGCTTTGCCGAACATGGTGCGGATAATATTAGAGATTTCTTCCGCGTCTTCCTTCAGATGGCCGTCGTGCTGACCTTTGGTGCTTCTCAGCCCATCGTCAAGGTGGGCCGGATCGCTGGTCAGTTTGCCAAGCCGCGCACCTCCGACACCGAAACCAAAAACGGCATCGAGCTCCCGATTTATCGCGGCGACATCATCAATGGCACCGAGTTTACCGAACAGTCGCGCACCCCGGATCCGGCTCGTCAGGAAATGGCTTATCGCCAATCCGCCGCGACGCTTAATCTGCTGCGCGCTTTCGCCCAGGGCGGTTATGCCAATCTGGAGAACGTCAATCAGTGGATGATGGGTTTCGTTGCCGACAGCCCGCAAGGCGAGCGTTACGGCCAGCTGGCACGTCGTATCTCCGAGACCGTCGATTTCATGCGGGCTGTTGGCATCACCGCGGAAACAAATGCGCAGTTGCGCGAGACGGATTTCTACACAAGTCACGAAGCCCTGCTTCTTGGCTATGAGGAAGCACTGACCCGCGTCGATTCGACGTCTGGCGACTGGTATGCGACGTCCGGCCATATGATCTGGGTTGGCGACCGCACGCGTCAGGCGGATCATGCCCATGTGGAATACTGCCGTGGCATCAAAAACCCGCTTGGTCTGAAATGCGGTCCGTCACTGGAAGCTGATGATCTCCTGCGACTGATCGATCTGCTCAATCCTGCGAATGAACCGGGCCGCCTGACATTGATCGCCCGCTTCGGTCACGACAAGGTTGCCGATCACCTGCCGAAGCTCATTCGTGCGGTGCAGAAAGAGGGCCGTGAGGTCGTGTGGTCCTGTGATCCCATGCATGGCAATACCATCACTGCCAACGGCTACAAAACACGGCCATTCGACCGTATTCTGAAGGAAGTCGAGACCTTCTTTGGAGTGCATCATGCGGAAGGAACCTATCCCGGCGGCATCCACATCGAGATGACCGGCAACAACGTCACGGAATGCACCGGCGGTGCGCGGGCGGTTCTGGCGGAAGATCTGCAGGATCGCTACCACACCCATTGCGACCCGCGCCTCAATGCCGATCAGGCGCTGGAATTGGCGTTTCTGGTTGCGGAACTTCTGAAGAAAGAGCGCGACAGCCATCCACAGAAAATGGCCGTCAACGGTTAATCTTCAGGTATTCGTGAAATAGAAGGCGGTCTTTTGGGCCGCCTTCTTCAATTTCAGTAATCAAAGCGTTTGGGCTGGAGTTTTGCCGTTCGAGATTCTATCAAGGTCTCATGGATCCAAAACCCGTTCGCCGAATCCGCTTGTCAGCATCCTTCCGTTCGTTCATTGAGAGTGAGGCCTCCGGCGGCATCATTCTGATGGCGGTCGCGGCGCTGGCACTGATTGTTGCCAACTCTCCCTTGAGCGAAGATTATTTCGGTCTGCTGAAGACTTATGTTGGCGGCCTGAGTCTCCTTCATTGGGTGAACGATGCGCTTATGGCCGTGTTTTTCCTGCTGGTTGGTCTGGAAATAAAACGCGAGATGATCAGCGGTCAATTATCGAGCTGGTCGCGGCGCGCACTGCCGGGCTTTGCAGCTGTCGGTGGTATGGTCGTTCCCGCCCTGATCTTTCTTGCCTTTAATGAGGGTGAGACAGTTCGCGGTTGGGCCATCCCGACCGCCACCGATATCGCCTTTTCGCTGGGCGTTCTGTCGTTGCTCGGGTCGCGCGTTCCGTTGCCAGTGAAGGTGTTTCTGACTGCCCTTGCTATCATCGATGATCTAGGTGCAGTCATCATCATCGCATTGTTTTATTCGGAGGGATTGAACATCCCCGCATTGGCCGGTGTCGCCGCCGTGTTCACAATACTTATGCTGATGAACATGATGGGTATCGTTAGGCTTTGGGCTTACCTTGTGCTCGGGGTGATACTCTGGATCCTCGTCTTTAAATCGGGGATCCATGCGACGATTGCCGGTGTGCTGCTGGCCTTGGCTATTCCCATGCGCGGCGCTAACGGGGAGGCCGATTCGCCGCTGGTCGAACTCGAGCATGCTATTCAGCCGTGGGTTGGCTTTCTGATCGTGCCAATCTTCGGTTTCGCCAACGCCGGCGTTTCCTTCAGCAACGTGTCGCTGTCGAACCTCGCCGATCCGATTCCGCTCGGCGTGGCAGCTGGCCTGTTTGTCGGCAAGCAGATCGGCGTGTTCTCTTTTGCCTGGCTGGCTATCAAGCTTCGTCTGGCCGAACGGCCTGCTGGCACGACCTGGCTGCACATGTACGGCGTTGCCACCCTATGCGGCATCGGCTTCACGATGAGCCTGTTCATCGGCCTGCTTGCCTTTGCGAATTCCCCATTGTTGCAGGATGAAACCAAGCTCGGCGTTCTGCTCGGCTCATTGCTGTCAGCGGTCTTCGGGGCTTTCCTGCTCAGTCTGTCGTCGAAGCGTCCGGCAAAGACGTGAATGCGAAAGGCGGCGCCTGTGGCATCGCTTATGTTTTGTTCTCAACAACGGGGTGAGAGCATGGTGGAGTTGCATCGGGGTTCATGCCTGTGCGGCAGAGTACATTTCGAAACGCGCGGCAAGCTGCGTGGTGTTGTTTACTGCCATTGCTCGCAATGCCGCAAACAGTCGGGCCATTTTTACGCTGCGACGAACGTGCAGGACGATTCGATCGACATTTCCGGCGAAGAAAACGTCAGCTGGTATGAGGCAAGTGAATTTGCCCGCCGTGGCTTTTGCAAGAATTGCGGCTCAGTGCTCTTCTGGAAGCACAATGATCTCGACTATATTTCCGTCATGGCAGGATCATTCGATCAGCCGTCCAGCCTGCATGGAGAAAGTCATATCTTTGTCGAGGACAAGGGCGACTATTACCAGATTGACGATCACCTGCCCAAATATGCAAGGAGTGGCGGCGGAGTCGTGGTAGCGTCCGACGGACAGGATTGACGCGAGCCCAACTCTCCTTATACCTGCCGTAACAACTCGGGAGCGGGCATGCAGCGTCTGGTACTCGCATTCATAAATTCCATGCGTGCGCTGAAGCATCTGGCGCAGCATGAGAAGGCAGTTCAGCAGGAACTTATGCTGTTCATTCTTGCCATTCCCGCTGCGGCCCTCATCGCGCCGACCGGTCTTTCGTTTCTGCTCCTTACGGGATCAGTACTGTTTCTGATCATGATCGAAGTACTTAATACCGGCATCGAGGCCGCCTGTGATGCGGTTTCACTGGATTTTCATCGCGAGATCCAGATCGCCAAGGATTGCGGATCGCTCGCGGTGCTGATCTCGGTTATCCTTGTCGCTACCGTCTGGGTCTATACCGTGTGGAGCGTGTTTTTTTCCTGACCGCTTCTTGATCAAACATTGTTTTTCCACCAACGAAACGATATATGTTCATTATGAGCAAAAATACCGACATTCTCCGTATCGCCATCGCTCAGCTCAATCCAGTGCTGGGCGATATCAGGGGCAATCTGGCAAAGGCACGCGAGGCTCGAGCTGACGCTGCACGTCAAGGCGCGGATCTGGTCCTCTACACCGAGCTTTTCATTTCCGGTTATCCGCCGGAGGATCTGGTGTTGAAACGCGCTTTCATGGACGCTTGCGAGAAAGCAGTTCAGGACTTCGCTTTGGACACTGCGGATGGCGGACCTGGCGTCGTTATCGGCACGCCTCTGAAGCGTGAGTCTGGCCTGCACAACTCGGTCATGGTGCTGGATGGTGGCAAGGTGATTGCCGAACGTTTCAAGGTCGACCTGCCCAATTATGGCGAGTTTGACGAAAAGCGAGTGTTCCAGGCTGGTCCGATGCCGGGCCCGGTGAATTTTCGCGGCGTTCGCATCGGTATTCCGATCTGCGAGGATATCTGGGGCGACCTCGGTGTCTGCGAGACATTGGCGGAGAGCGGTGCGGAAATTCTCTGCGTGCCGAATGGCTCTCCCTATTATCGCGGCAAGGTCGATGTGCGTTATCAGGTCGCGCTACGACAGGTGATTGAGACGGGGTTGCCATTGATTTTCGCCAATCAGCTTGGCGGGCAGGACGACCTGATTTTCGACGGCGCTTCCTTCGCGTTCAATGGCGACAAAAACATTGCTTTCCAGATGTCGCAGTTTGAGGAGCAGTTGATCGTCACGACATGGCGACGCGGCGCAGATGGCTGGACC
>NZ_JBFUMG010000103.1:0-11310 GCF_054049495.1 Phyllobacterium sp. P5_D12
GCCCGGTGATATCGTGCTCGCCTTCGTCTTCGGCGTGATTGGTTACCTCTTGATCCGTTTCGACTATCCGCGGCTGCCGCTGGTCATCGCATTGGTGCTCGGCGAACTTGCCGAACGCAGCTTCGCGCAGGCGATGATGATCTCGGGCGGCAGCTGGTCGATCTTCGTGACACGGCCGATTTCCGCGCTGCTGTTTGCCCTGATCGTCATGGCTTTGACCTATCCAATGATACGCACGCTCTTGCAGCGGCGCCATTCAGTCGAGGAAGTATCATGAGCGCTCCACGAAAGAGCTTTTCGGCGCTTGCCGAGAATTTTGGCCCGCCGCTGGTGTTTCTTGCGGTTACGCTGATATTCATTGTCGCGGCCTATGGCTATCCTCCGGCTTCGCGAGAGGTCCCGCTTCTCATCGGTTATGTCCTGATCGTCTTGATTGCGCTGGATATACTTTCGCGGACCTCCACCTCGACCGGAGAATTGGTCCGGCGCTATCTCAATCCGGCAAGCGGATTGCCGGGCGTTCCGAAGGCGGCAGGCGACGAAGGCGAAGAACATCCTTCAGGGCAAAAGGACCTATTGGCCGTCGGTTGGGTCGCTGCATTTACAGCCGCCGTCATGATAGTCGGCATTCTCCCTGCTGTGCCGGCCTATGTCGCATCTTACATGATTGTCGAGGGCCGCAAGAGCGTCAAGTTCAGCATCCTGATCGCAGCTTCGATCGCACTGTTCCTTTGGCTCAGCTTCGAGATGATCCTTTCCATCCCCCTTTACCGTGGCATGCTCTTCGAATGATGCGGATGAAATCCAGGAGTTATGAATGACCATTAACCAGCAACCCCAGTCTGGAAGCGTTGAGCAGAAATTGCGCGAAGAGGTGGCCGCTTGTACGCTCATCCTCAATAGCCTCGACATCCTTGGCTATAGCGGCCATGTCAGTGCGCGGTTGCCGGACGGAAAGCATTTGTTGATCCAGTCGTTCGATCAGAGCCGTGCTTCGCTGCGGCCCGATGACCTGTTGATCTGCGATCTCGATGGTGTCGTAGTGGCCGGTCCGGAAGGTATTCGCGCCCCGGCTGAAGTTTACCTCCACACTGAGATACTTCGCGCCCGGCCGGACGTTCAGGCCGTTGCGCATTTCCACGATGACCTCGCCACAACGTTCACGATTGTGAAGAACAAACCGCTCCTCCCGGCCAAGAACCATGCGATCCGCTGGGCGAGCGGTATTCCCGTTCACCCGGATCCAAGTCACGTGAGCGATGCCACCCTTGGCCGGGCGCTCGCGGAGACGCTGGGACAAAGGCAGGCGCTGCAGATCAGGGCCCATGGTCAGGTGATTGTCGCGGAATCGGTCAAGCATCTCTTGATCGATTCGATCCATTTCGTTGAGAACGCCAGAGCATTGTACGACGCCCACATGTTGGGAGAGGTTGAACCGCTTACGGCCGGCGAACTGGAGGACTTTGGACGTACGTTCAATCGGGACAGACATGTCCACAAGCTCTGGAAATATTACGCGGGAAGAGCTGTCGATTCGGGTGTCGTTGCCGCTGACTGGTCTTACGCAGCACCCTGATCGGAGTGATCAGTCCTAACTGACGATGTTGAAACCGTCAGCCGGCTGGTCGCTGTCGACAGCTTCGCTGGTGACGCTTGAAACGGACGCCTCTGGCGGCCCCTCCCTGAAGCGTTGCAGCATTGTGGACACAGCTCGTTCCGGTCCGGCGATGCGGGCCGTAACCGAGCCGTCACTGCCATTGCGCACCCAGCCGCTCAGGCCAAGCTTTTGTGCCTCCGCCTGCGTCCAGAAGCGAAAACCTACGCCCTGCACCCTTCCGCGGATGTGAACCATCAATGCTTTGGGTTCGGTCGTCATCGCCGCCTCCATCAACTGTCCGCGCTATTGTCTTTAACGCATCATGGCCAGAGCGGTTGCAAAAAAGCCCTTGCCCCCAAAGTTCCCTGATTTGAGGGCCATGAGCATATCTCCCTGCGCACTCCCGACTGTGCGCAGGACTGGCACGCCCGGTGCAATTTCAGGCCCGATAAGAAATGCCGGAATGGCAAGCCGGTCCACCACTGCGCCTGAGGTTTCGCCGCCCGCGACCACCAGACGCCGTACGCCCCTTGCCACGAGTTCGGCCGCGATAGTCGACGTTGCTGCCTCGATCGCATGGCCCGATGCCTCACGTCCGTACCGCGACTGGAGCCTGGAAACCGTTTCCGGTGACGCACTTGCCGCGATAACGACGGGACCAGCTGAAATGCGCTCGCCAGCCCAGCTAAGAGCCGCGGCTATTTCGTCTGAACCTGCAATCAGCTTTTCGCTGTCGAGCTTCAGAACGGGCATGGACCGCTCGGCAATTTCCAGCTGCTCGAGCGTCGCCCGGGAGCAGCTGCCGGCAACAATGGCGGCCAGTCCACCGACAGGACGCATGGCACCATCTGTCGTTCCCGTCTGCAATGGCACCTGACCGGATTTTACAAGAGCGCGGGCAAGTCCGAGCCCCAGGCCGGATGCTCCGGTTGAGACTCCCATTTCAACCGCGACATCACCGAGTGTTTCGAGATCGCGTTCAACGATTGCGTCGGCGATTGCTGTGGTGAAGCCCTGCATGCGTAAGCTGTCGAGACGCGCCTTCACAGCCGCCGGCCCGCCTGCGACCGTCGTCAGATCGACGAGGCCCACGGTACCCTGCGACTGCCTTGCCATGACGCGTACCAGATTGGCATCGTGCATCGGATTGAGAGGATGATCTTTCAGGGGGCTTTCGTTCAGCGGTTGTCCGTTAACGAAGAGGTGGCCGAAATAGACCGTGCGCCCTGTCTCCGGAAAGGCAGGCGTTACAAGAACTACCCCCCCTCCTGCAATATCGCCGAGTGCTTCAGTGACCGGACCGATATTGCCGGCATCGGTGGAGTCGAATGTCGAGCAGATCTTGTAAAGGACGTGTTTGGCACCTCTGCCGTGCAGCCATTGATAGGCCGCTGACGCAGATGACACAGCATCCGCTGCAGCTACTGAGCGGATCTTCAGCGCGACCACGACTGCATCCACATCGGGCAGGTCCAACGCGGCGTCGGGTATGCCTACGGTCTGGATCGTACGCAGGCCGTTCTTCGTCAGCGTATTGGCGAGATCGGACGCCCCCGTGTAATCATCCGCGATTGATCCAAGCAAGATAGCCAACGTCTACCTCCGTCTAAAGGGTTCGAACCATTTCAGGCCGTCCAGGGTTCCGGCTCTGGGGACGTACTCGCACCCGATGAACCCGCCATAGCCAAGCCGGTCGATTTCATCGAATAGATAAGGATAGTTCAGCTCTTCACCATCTGGCTCGTGGCGCGAGGGAACGCTGGCAATCTGGATATGTCCGACGATAGGCATGAGGCGGCGCAAGGCCATGGCCACATCGCCGTGCATGATCTGACGATGATAGATATCGAACTGCAGTTTCAGGTTCGGCAGGCCGAGTTCTGTAATGAGCTCTTCGGCTGCGCTGAAATCATTGAGGTAATATCCTGGCATGTTTCGCCCATTGATCGGCTCGAGCAACAGGTCGATACCAGCTTCGGCAAGCTGGCCGGCTGTATAGGTGACCGAGCCCCGGTAACAGGATGCGGCCGTCTCGTCATGGGGATCTGCAATCCCGGCCATCAGGTGCAGCCGCTTTACGCCGGTCGCCGATGCGTATTCGAGCGCCCGTTTCACATCCGCCTTCAAGGCATCGAACCGTCCGGGCAGCGCAGCTATACCGCGCTCACCCGCGGCCCAATCACCTGGAGGGAGGTTAAACAGTGCTTGCTGAAGATTGTTGCGGACGAGCCTCTCGGAGATCGCTTCTGGCGGAAACTCATAGGGAAAGAGATATTCAACCGCGGTAAAACCGGCATCGGCAGCAGCGGCGAAGCGATCGAGGAACGGCCACTCGTTAAACATCATCGACAGGTTGGCGGCAAATACCGGCATCAACGCTTTCCTTCTCAACCCTTGGGTTTCGCATCCGGCAGCCTTGCACCGGACAGGCTGGCATATATCCGTGCAAGAGACGCGTCATCATCGTGACCCATGCCGGCACCGGAGGCAGCCAGATACATTTGCAAAGCCGCAGCTACGAGCGGCACCGGATAACGCTCTGCCCGTGCCATATCCTGGACGATGCCAAGATCCTTGACAAAAATCTCGACCGTGCTGAGGGGTGTATAGTCGCCTGCCAGCACATGGGGCACGCGATTTTCGAACATCCAGGAGTTACCTGCGGAAGCAGTAATCACTTCGTATACCTTGTCGAGGTCGAGCCCCTGCTTTGCAGCGAAGGTAATAGCCTCGCAAGCGGCGGCAATGTGCACACCGGCAAGAAGCTGGTTGACCATCTTGAAGGCCGCACCGGCTCCGGCTGCATCGCCGAGTTCGTAGACTTTGCCCGCCATGGCATCAAGAGCCGGGCGGGCAAGCTCGAAGGCCTGCCTGGAGCCTGACGCCATGATCGTCAGCTGGCCGCTCGCCGCTTTTGCTGCGCCTCCGGATATCGGGGCATCCAGATAATGAAGGCCGAGAGCCTCGACACGTTGCGCAAGATCTCGTGCGACAGCAGGATCCATCGTCGCGGACGAGATGAACACGGCGCCGGGTTTCATTGTGGTGGCGATGCCGTTTGGCCCGAATAATATGGCCTCGGTCTGCGCACCGTTTACGACCACGGACACAACAATATCGGCACCTTTGGCGGCGCCGGCTGCTGTGGCGACGCCACGCCCGCCATCCGCTATGAACCGATCGACTGCCGCGGGTGCAATGTCACAGCCAATCACGTCAATGCCGGCACTGTTCATGGATTTCGCCATTCCCATCCCCATCGAACCCAGCCCGATTACCGCCGCCACAACGGCATTTTGGCGAACCGCATTGGTCTCTGACATAAACATATCCTCCGGTCTGGTGGTTATCCGAGTGGCGTACCACGGGATCCAACGATCGCTCCTGAAGTGATAAACCACGGATGGCAGCGCTGCCAACCATAAAATGGTAGCGCTGCCAAAAAAACTTTACTAGGGAAGTAGCTGAGGCAAAATGCTTTCTGTCGACCGCGCGTTGGAAAGAATAGAAGAGGGATGGGTACCTCCAGAAATCAGACGGCAGTGACGCTTGCGCAGGTTGCCGAGGCGGCCGGCGTTGGAGAAAGCACGGTTTCGCGCGTCTTAAGAAACCATGGCTCTTATTCCGGCAAGACAAGGGATCGTGTCATGACAGCCGTTGAGCGGCTCGGTTATGTGCCGAACCGCATCGCTGGTACGCTGGCCTCTACCGGGTCTCGCCTCGTCGCCTTTGTCATACCGTCGCTGTCCAATATCGTTTTCGCCGATGTTTTGAGAGGCGCGGGCGCAACGCTGGAGGAAAATCAATATCAGGCGGTTTTTGCTGTCACTGATTATGATCCCGCAAGGGAGGAGGCGCGGGTTGCTTCGATGCTCGCCTGGCGGCCTGCGGCAGTGATGCTGGCAGGCTATGAACATACCGAGCGCAGCATCAAGATGCTGCGCGCCGCCAATTGCCGGGTCGTGGAAATGCTCGATGTGGATGGCACCGCGCTGGACCTTGCCGTTGGCTTCTCGAATCGCGCAGCCGGCCGTGCAAGCGCCGAGTTTCTGTTGAAGCGCGGTTATCGCCGGATCGGTTATGTCGGCCATGACCTCGACCGCGATACGCGTGCTGGCAAACGCTATTCAAGTTTCTGCGAGACATTGGATGCGAATGGCGTACCGCTTGCAGATCGGGAAATTTACCGGGAGGCGTCGTCTGTCGAACATGGACGTTTCGGTCTCGATCTTCTGCTGGCCAGAACCCCTGACCTCGACGCCGTCTACTTTTCCAATGATGACATGGCGCTCGGTGGCTATTTCCACTGTTTGGCACGAGGAATTGTCATCCCGTCCCAACTGGCAATTTTTGGCTATAATGGCCTTGATCTCGGGCGGGTTATGCCGCAAGCCCTGTCGACGATACGCACACCGCGCGTCGCGACCGGACAAATGGCGGCAAAGCTCATCGTGGACAACGCACCGTCACAGGTTATCGATCTTGGTTTTGAGTTGATCGAAGGTGCAACTGCCTGACACCGGAKGATTCGAATGTCTGATGCACGCCTGCGTGAGGAAATCTGMCGATACGGGCGTTCGCTGTTCGAGCGGGGGCTGACACCCGGGTCGTCGGGCAACATATCGTTGCGGCTTGATGATGGTGGTTGGCTGGTGACCCCGACGAATGCCTCGCTCGGCTTTCTGGACCCGGCGCGGCTTTCTCGTCTCGATGCTGCCGGTATGTTGGTTTCGGGCGACAAGCCCACCAAGGAAATTCCGCTGCACAGCGCCCTTTACGAGACGCGCGGCAGTGCGCGCGCGGTCGTCCATCTTCATTCAACGCATGCTGTTGCCCTGACAATGCTGCCGGWGATCGATCCACGCGCCGCGCTGCCGCCGATGACGCCCTATTATCTCTTGCGCGCCGGTCAGACCGCCCTCGTGCCCTATTACCGGCCCGGCGATCCTGCAGTTGCCGACGCGATCCGCGGACTTGCGGGCAAATACTCCTCCGTGCTTCTGGCCAATCATGGGCCGGTGGTGGCCGGCGACAGTCTTGAAGCTGCTATCTTTGCCACCGAAGAGCTGGAAGAGACAGCGAAGCTTTATCTCCTCCTCCGAAACCTCAATCCGCGCTACCTCAGCCCCGCCCAGGTTGCAGATCTCGTTACGACTTTCGGCCTCGATCTCCCCGCTCACGACGATCACGATCACAAGTGAGTGCAAGCTCCGGCTGGAACTTCGGCTAAGCCGCCGCGTTCCTGTCACGATGATCGTAAATTTGTGCAAGGGGCAGGCATGACGAAACACCAGGACAACTTGAAACAGGATAATCCTGTGCCAGTTGCACATGGCGCCCCTTCATTGCCGTCGGTAACAGTCGACGGCTACAATTTGAAGCTGCGCGACAAGGATGGTTTCATTGGCGACAAGGCCAGTAAATCGGCATTCCAGCAGAAACTAGACGATTGGCGCAAACGTATCAAAAACGKCGGCGATGATCCGCTTGGGGACACTCCGACAAAGGACCTGTCGAAAAAAGAGATCGATGCGTTGGTGCAGGGAAAGGACAAGGAAGCGGCGGCCCTCGTTCTCGGCGCAGTCGATGATTTCGCCGGCGAACTTGCCCAGGTGCTTGCCCGTTTCCTGAAGGAGAAGAGCTGGAAGGGCACTGAACGCGTCGTCGTCGGCGGCGGCATGAGAGAAAGCGCTTTCGGGGAATTGGCCATTGCCCGGGCGATGGTGCTCTTGAAATCGGATGGCTTGAAAATCGAGCTTTTGCCGATCGCGCACCATCCGGATGAAGCCGGACTTATCGGTGCAGTACAACTCATGCCCGCCTGGATGCTTGAGGGTCACGATTCGCTGATAGCCGTTGACATCGGCGGCACCAACATTCGCGCTGGTGTTGTCGAAACACGCCGCAAGGATAAAGCCGATCTGTCGAAAGCCAGAGTTTGGAAATCGGAACTTTGGCGCCACGCCGATGACGAGCCGAATCGCACTGCAGCCGTAGAGCATATCGTGGGCGTTGTGGAACGTCTTATCGCCAGAGCGCAAAGGGCTAATCTTATGCCAGCACCGGTCATTGGCATTGCATGTCCAGGTACGATCATGCCGGACGGTTCCATCGCGAATGGCGGCCAAAATCTTCCCGGCGGGAATTGGGAGAGCAAGAATTTCAATCTTCCGGCGGCTCTCGTTGAAGCCGTTCCGAAAATCGGCGATCACCCAACCTTTGTCATCATGCATAATGATGCCGTGGTGCAGGGGCTCTCACAGGTTCCGTTCATGCGGGACGTTGAGCGTTGGGGGGTCGTGACCATAGGTACAGGCCTCGGAAACGCCCGTTTTACCAACAAGGAGTGACCAGATGAGCACAGTGGGGTGCGAATTGCGGAACAGCACTGGGAGAGCCTTTTCATGCCTTCAAAATGTCCCAATGGCGCTGAACTGTGCGGCTGTCTGCTACTGCGCCCTCACATATCTGATGACCTATACAGCTAGCTGAATTTGTCGGCTGAACGACCGATTGCGGTGCACCGGTCATACTAAAAGGAGAAAATTATGAAAAAGATTCTTGCGATGGCACTCACGGCAGCGTCGCTAACTCTCGCGGGCACGATGGCTGCCAAGGCGGCGGACACCATCCGGACCTATGAGGAACCGGATCTGCGCAGCGGTGTGAAGATCGGCTACCTCGATTGCACTATTGGCGGCGGCATTGGTTATGTGCTTGGCTCGGCCAAGGAGATTGAATGCGATTTCCGCTCCAGCCTTAGCGGCGAACGTTCGGACCACTACAGCGGCGCAATCAAGAAGCTCGGCGTTGACGTTGGCTTCACCACACGCAGCCGGCTTATCTGGGCCGTGTTCGCACCGACAGCCGGCTACCATCATGGCTCGCTCGGCGGCATCTATCGCGGCGCTACGGCGGAAGCGACAGTCGGCGCCGGTATCGGCACCAACGTGCTGTTTGGCGGCACGGCAGGCTCGATCCATCTTCAGGCCATCAGTGTGACGGGCCAGATTGGTCTTAATCTTGCCGCCACCGGCACGTCGATGACGCTCGCCTCGGCGAACTGACGGCATTGTTTTATAGCTCCCTTTCGCCCCGGCGGAAGGGAGCAAGTCTCTAGGCGCGCCGAACGCCGATAGGTGAAGGCGTCATTTTCACGATTTGGATAATCCGGGGGGATTCTGGTGAAAACAGTCGTCCAACTTTCGTTGCTGGCTGCCTGTTGCGCCTTGTTACCCGAAATTGCACATGCCGAGTGGCAAGCAGTCGAAAAAGTAGAGAGCTACGCGGTTTCAGGAGAATCCGGCGCTGAGCTTTACGCATCGATTGGGGAGAGGGGACCGAGAGCCGGTGACAACGGGAGCGCCATTGCGCATACGAATTTCCGCCTGACATGGTCGAGGAAATATGAGAATCAGGGCAATGCCTGCACGCTCGTCTCCGCAAAGCCCAAACTTGTAATCACCTACACTGTACCGAAGCCTGCTGGAAAGCTGCCGGACGCCGTCGCCAGAAACTGGGAGACCTTTATCACCGGGATCCGCCGTCATGAGGCGGTGCACGGCGAAATGATCCGCGAGATGGTAAAATCAATCGAGACTGCAACAGTCGGCTTGTCTGTGTCCCATGACCCCAAATGCACCAAGATCAGAGCGGAGATGACGAAGCGTCTTTCCGAACTTTCTCAAACCCAGCGTCAGCACAGCCGTGATTTTGACCGAACTGAACTCAGTGAAGGCGGAAATATCCACCAGCTCATCCTTGCATTGGTGAACGGGGCCTAGGCAAGCGGGCGTGGGGGTGCTTGAGCACCGGATTTGTATTCTTGAAGGATGAAAACTGATGAACCTGAAACTTCTGGCTCCGATCCTGGCTGCGTTCGTTTCTATCACAGCAGCAAGCTCTGTTGGCGCAGCGGAGAATCAACGGGATGACGTCGAAGTCTGGGTAAATGACGCCGTGCAGCCGGTCATGAGCCAGTACGATATTCCAGGCATGGCTGTCGGGGTCGTTCTTGATGAGAAATCTTATATTTTCTACTATGGGAGAATGGCGAAGGAAGGCAGCAAGCCGATAACGGACAAAACGCTGTTCGAGATCGGTTCAATCAGCAAGACGTTCACCGCCACGCTGGCTACCTACGCACAAGCCAACGGAGATCTCGCCTTGACCGAGCCGGCAGGCAAGTACGTTCCAGCCCTGCAAGGCAGCCCCTTTGGCGATGTGGAAATTCTGCATCTGGCGACGCACACGCCGGGAGGCTTTCCGCTGCAAGTACCGGACAACGTCACGAACGAACGGCAGATGCTTAAATATTTCAAGGAATGGCAGCCGGCTTACCTGCCCGGCACACACCGGACCTATGCCAACCCCAGTATTGGCATGCTCGGCTACATAACGGCGCACAGCATGAAAGGGGATTTCCCTACGCTGGTCGAACAGAAGCTGTTTCGACCGATGGGCATGGCCAACAGCTATATCAACGTCCCGAGGGACAGGATGGCGGATTATGCGCAAGGGTACACGAAAGCGGGCAAGCCCGTGCGCATGAGCAATGCGGTCCTGTCATCGGAGGCTTATGGTGTGCGAACGACGGCCGCTGACTTGGTCCAGTTCCTCAAGGCAAACATGAACCTCGTGTCCCTGGATGAGAAGCTGGCGCGCGCAATAAGCGACACGCATGCAGGTTATTTCAGGGTAGGCGAGATGACCCAGGACCTCGTATGGGAGCAATATGACTATCCGGTCGCGCTTCCCACGCTGCTTGAGGGTAATTCTCAGAGAACGTCAAGGCCAGCGCCTCCCGTCAAGCGGATAAGTCCTCCAATGTCACCGCGTCAGGACGTCCTCATCAACAAGACGGGATCGACAAATGGGTTCGGCGCCTATGTCGCTTTCGTACCAGAGAAGCGGATGGGCATCGTCATCCTGGCCAACAGGTTCTACCCCAACGAAGACCGGGTGAAGATCGTTCACCAGCTTTTCGCCCGCTTCGACAGTGACGGTGCGAGTCATGAGCCAGCTCCCGTCGAATAAGACGTCCTCTCTGCGCATCATTTTGGGGCGGCTAATGCGGTCCACAGCGGTGCAATCGAACCAAACAGCAACGCCCCAGGGCCGTTCCCGGAGGCGTTGTCCAGATGGGAGGAAGCCGGTGTATCTAGTTTAGATGGTCCCACCGATAATACGGTTCGCCGAATAACTGACCATTCACCTTCTCGATTTTCCCCATCAATGGCCGATACTCTCCCATCGGGATCACACCATCCCTGTTGACGGCGATTGCGTCTTTACGGATCGAAGACAGTTCGGCCTTGAGACCATGGGCCTCGGCGGGTGTCATCAACCTTTGGCTGCGTTCTTGAGAAATCCGCGTGTCCGCATTGTTAACGTCGGTAAGAATGGAATTGAGCTGGCCACTTGGTACATACCGGGTAGGGCCGGGCGCCGCGAAGGCCATTGTAAGGGGAGCGGAGGTGAGAAGTGCGGCAAGAGCCGCTTTCAGAATAGTTGAGCGCATTTTGCGTCTCCGGTTTTCATGGAGCGACAGGTCGCTCCATCGTCAGCCACCCGTCTCGATCCGTCGGGTCGCGATGTGATCATCGCCGGCGGTTCCCGGGTAGCTGGCCAAGGGTAGATCTTGCAGGGGCCGGAAAAAACTAGCCATAGGTATTGACGGAGGCAAACTTGAGTATGACAGCGTTGCATAGCCG
>NZ_JBFUMG010000104.1:0-11237 GCF_054049495.1 Phyllobacterium sp. P5_D12
CTCCCCGTCGCTTCGCTCCGTCCCTCCCCACAAGGGGGAGGGTAAGGACGGCAACCTTTGCGTCAGATAAAGTAAAAAAGGGTGCGGGAATGTTATGCATTACCGATACCCTTCAACACTCAGAACCGGCAGAATATCAGGAGAAATCGCGGCGTTGAGCGCGCCCGAAGCAACGAGATCGGAAACGGCCTTCAAGTCTGGTGCCATGTAGCGGTCCTCATCGAGTGTTGGTACTGCGACCCGAATAACGCCATGCGCGCGGGTGAGTTCCGGGYTGGTCTGCAGGGGTTCGCGCAGGTCGATCCCTTGTGCGGCTGTCAGCGCCTCGATGCCGATGATCGAGAACAGATTGTCCGTCATCTGCAACAGGCGGCGCGCGCCATGGCAGGCCATCGATACGTGATCTTCCTGATTGGCCGAGGTCGGCGTCGAATCCACCGACGCCGGATGCGACATCTGTTTGTTTTCCGACATCAGCGCGGCGGATGTGACCTCCGCAATCATCAGGCCGGAGTTGAGGCCGGGCTTCCTGGCAAGGAACGCGGGCAGGCCGTAGCTCAGGGCCGGATCGACCAGAAGGGCGATGCGGCGCTGGGCGATCGCGCCGATTTCACAAATGGCGAGCGCGATCTGGTCGGCGGCGAAGGCGACCGGCTCCGCATGGAAGTTGCCGCCCGAGACGACGGAGCCATCGCTGAGCACCAGCGGATTGTCGGTAACGGCGTTGGCCTCGATTTCGAGGGTCCGCGCCGCCATGCGCAACAGGTCGAGACAGGCGCCATCCACCTGCGGCTGGCAGCGGATGCAATAGGGATCCTGCACACGCTCGTCGCCCTCGATGTGGCTCTCGCGAATGGGCGAGTTTTCGAGCAGCCGCCTTAACGCCGTGCCCGTATCGATCTGGCCGCGATGACCGCGCAGAGCATGGATATCCGGATGGAATGGCGCCGACGAACCCATGGCGGCGTCCGTGGAAAGCGCACCGGTGATCAGCGCCGACTGTCCGGCGCGGTGGGCGCGAAACAACCCCGCAAGCGCGAGAGCAGTCGAAACTTGCGTGCCATTGATGAGCGCCAGACCTTCCTTGGCCGCGAGCACGACCGGCTTGAGGCCCGCCTGGGCAAGGCCCTCGGCCGCCGGCATCTGTCTCGCCTCGAACGTGACGTCGCCTTCACCGATCATGGCCGCGGCCATGTGGGCGAGGGGCGCAAGATCACCGGAAGCGCCGACGGAGCCCTTCTCCGGAATGACCGGGATCACGCCTTTTTCCAGCATGGCTTCGATCAGGCTGATGAGTTCCGGCCGCACACCGGAAGCGCCGCGACCGAGCGAGATCAGCTTCAGCGACATGATGAGGCGTACAATATTTTCCGGCAGCGCGTTCCCCACGCCGCAGCAATGGGACAGGATCAGATTGCGCTGCAGCGTTCCGACATCCGCAGCATCGATCCGGATCGAAGCAAGTTTGCCGAAGCCGGTATTGATGCCATAGACCGGCGCATTCCCGGCGGCAATCTCGGCAATTCGTTTCGCAGCCGATTCGATCCCCGCGTGGAAGGACGCATCGAGCTTTGCCGGCGTGCCATGCCAGTAGATCGTTTCGAGAGTGGCAAGCGGCACGGCGCCGGGATGCAGAATTATTGTCATCGTTGACTATGCTTTCAAAACGAGCTGGTGGAGCGGGTTGAAGCCGATGCGATAGCAAAGTTCCGCAGGTTGCTCTGCGTTCCAGATGGCGATCTCGGCGCGCTTGCCCGGCGCAATGGTGCCGATTTCCTCATGCAAACCAAGGGCGCGCGCGGCTTCACGCGTGGCGCCTGCAAGCGCTTCTTCGACGGTAAGCCGGAAAAACGTGCATGCCATATTCATTGTCAGGAGCAGCGAAGTGAGCGGCGATGTGCCGGGATTGCAATCGGTGGCGACGGCGATGCGCACGCGGGCATCGCGCAAGATATTGACGGGCGGCGCGCGTTCTTCGCGCAGGGCATAGAACGCGCCCGGAAGAAGCACCGCGACTGTTCCGGCAGCCGCCATGGCGCTGGCGCCTTCCTCATCGAGGTATTCGAGATGGTCGGCGGACAAGGCGCCATACGACGCTGCAAGCTTGGCCCCGCCAAGGTTGGAGAGTTGTTCGGCGTGGAGCTTGACCGGCAAGCCGAGTGCTTTCGCCTTGTCGAACACGCGGGCAATCTGCGCCGGAGAGAAGGCGATACCCTCGCAGAACCCATCCACCGCATCGACGAGCCCTTCCGCATGTGCGGCATCGAGACCGGGCAGGACGACCTCGGAAATATAGTCATCGGGCCGGCCCTTATACTCCGGTGGTGTCGCATGGGCAGCAAGGTAGCTTGTGCGGATGCGCACGGGGCGCATTATGGCGAGGCGGCGTGCGACGCGCAGCATCTTCAGCTCCGCGTCAATGTTCAGTCCGTAGCCGGATTTGATCTCGACAGTGGAGACGCCTTCGGCAAGCAAGGTATCGAGCCGCGGCAGGCTTTGCGCAACGAGCACCTCTTCGTTTAGGGCATTGGTCGATTTGACCGAGGAGATAATGCCGCCACCGGCCCGCGCGATATCTTCATAGGTTGCGCCGTCGAGCCGCATCTCGAACTCGCGGGCGCGGTTGCCGCCAAAGACCAGATGGGTGTGGCAATCGATGAGGGCGGGGGTCGCCAGCCTGCCGCCAAAATTCTCGCGCTCGACATCGTTCCAGTCGGAAGGGATCGTCTGTCCGACCCAGGCAATCCGCTCGCCATCGATGCCGATCGCGCCATCTTCAATGAGGCCATACGGCGCGCTGGTGTTCTCCAGCGTGGCGATCCTCAATCCGGACAGAATTTTCCTCATCGGCCGCAGCCCGCTCCCTTTTTGGTCTTGCCCGCAAGGTTAATATGTATATACATAACGTGTCAATCCGGCGGGAGGAAAGAAATGACTGGGGCTAGAAAATCGGTGTTCGCCCGGACAGCGCTCACGCCAAATGGCTGGGAGAACAATGTTCTAATCGAGATCGACAGTGCAGGACGCATTGGTTCCGTACTGCCCGGCAGTCCGATTTTGCCCAACGCCCTTGCGGTTGATATATTGCTGCCGGCGCAGGCAAACCTCCACAGCCACACATTCCAGCGGGCGATGGCCGGGCTTTCCGAAGCACGCAGCCCTGCGGGGCGCGACAGCTTCTGGACGTGGCGCGAGATCATGTACCGGTTCCTCGACATTCTGGACCCTGAGGACATCGAGGCGATTGCCGCCTTCGCCTTCGTCGAGATGCTGGAGTCCGGCTATTCCAGCGTTGCGGAATTTCACTATGTACACCACCAGCCGGGCGGGCAGCCCTATGCGAACCTGGCAGAGTTGTCTGAACGGATCGCGGCTGCGGCGACCGCTACCGGCATCGGCCTGACGCTGTTGCCGGTCGCCTATATGCAAGGCGGCGTAGACGGACGGGCACTGGCCGGCGGGCAACTGCGCTTCGGCAATGATTTCGACCGCTACGCCAAACTGGCCGGGCAGGCGCAAGGAGCGGCCAAAGCTGTTAGCGCCGATGCGGGTTTCGGCGTCGCGCCGCATTCGATCCGAGCCGTCAACGAACGCGAGCTGAAGGCGCTGGAACAGCATTTTCGCGGCATGCCGTTCCACATTCATATTGCCGAGCAGATCCCGGAAATCGAGGAAGTGCAGGCCACCTACGGTCAGCGCTCGATGACATGGCTGCTCGATCATCTGCCGGTCGGTGAGCGCTGGTGCCTGATCCACTCGACGCACATGACGCCGCAAGAAACGCAGCGGGTCGCACAGAGTGGCGCGGTTGTCGGTCTATGTCCTATCACCGAAGCCAATCTCGGCGATGGCATATTCGATGGGGTGAATTATCTCGGCGAAGGCGGGCGCTTTGGCACGGGATCCGACTCCAACATCCGCATTTCACCCTCGGAGGAGCTGCGTCAGCTCGAATACAGCCAGCGTCTGCGTGACGTGTCCCGGGTTACGCTGTCAGTCGACGGCAAATCCTGTGGCCGCACGCTCTACGATACGGCGCTCGCCGGCGGTTCGCAGGCTCTTGGCCGGGACGCGGGCAGTCTAGCGCCCGGCAAATGGGCCGACATGATCGCGCTGGATACTGAAAACCCTGCGCTGCTGGGGCTGAACGGCGACCGGCTGCTCGACGGTTGGATATTCGCGGGCGACCGCTACGCAGTCAGCGATGTCTGGTCAGCCGGACGGCATGTGGTGCATGAAGGCCGCCACCGCGACCGTGACGCCATATTCGAGGTCTACAAGGCGCGGCTGGTGTCGATCCTCTCCAAGCTCTGACTTGCGCGGATAATGACCATTGGCGATTCGCTCCAACTGCACTATTTGAGTTGGAAGGAATGACAGGGATGGAATTGTAATGGCAGGCGTGACCCAGGAGCAGGTGCTCCAGCAATTGAAGACGGTGACCGGGCCGGACTTCAACAGCAACATTGTCGAGCTCGGGCTGGTTTCGGATATTTTCATCGCCGACAACAAGGTGTTCTTCTCGATAACCGTGCCGGCCGCGCGAGCGCAGGAACTCGAACCTTTGCGCGCCGCCGCCGAGCGTGTCGTCAAGGCCATGCCGGGGGTAAACGGCGCTATCGTCGCGCTGACCGCCGAGAAAAAAGGTGGGCCGACAAGCGATGATGCGCCGCCCCGTCCAATACCCCCAGCGCGCCCGGCACAACGTCCTGCGCCGGCAGGGGCGGTTCCGCCACCGCGTGTCGTGGCCCAGAGTGGCGCGGCAGCCCAGGGTGCACCCGCGCAACAGGCGCATGCACACAGCCACGGCGCGCCGGTCAAATCCGGCGTTCCCGGTGTCGGCGCGATCATCGCTGTCGCCTCCGGCAAGGGCGGTGTCGGCAAGTCGACGACGGCGGTCAATCTTGCGCTGGGGCTCAAGGCCAATGGCCACAGCGTCGGCATCCTCGATGCCGATATTTATGGGCCCTCCATGCCGCGGCTGCTTGGTCTGCATGGCAGGCCGGAGGTTGTGTCCGGCCGCGTCCTGAAGCCCATGGAAGGGTATGGCCTCAAAGTGATGTCGATCGGCTTCCTCGTCGATGAGGAAACGCCGATGATCTGGCGCGGGCCGATGGTCATGTCGGCGCTGACGCAGATGCTGCGCGAAGTGCAGTGGGGCGATCTCGACGTGCTTGTCGTTGATATGCCGCCCGGAACCGGCGATGCGCAATTGACCATGGCGCAGCAGGTGCCGCTGGCCGGCGCGGTCATCGTCTCGACACCGCAGGACCTCGCGCTGATTGACGCACGCAAGGGTCTGAACATGTTCAAGAAGGTCGACGTGCCGCTGCTCGGCATTGTCGAGAACATGAGCTATTTCATCGCCCCCGACACCGGCACACGCTACGACATCTTCGGCCATGGCGGCGCACGCAAGGAGGCGGAACGCCTTGGCGTGCCATTCCTCGGCGAGGTACCGCTGGTGATGGAAATCCGCGAGACGTCCGATGCGGGAACGCCTATAGTTGTCAGCAATCCCGATGGTCCGCAGGCACAAGCCTATCGCGAGATCGCGGCACAAGTCTGGGACCAGCTGGCATCCGCCAAGGGAGGACGCGCCGCCCCGGCGATTGTGTTCGAGTAAGTCTTGCAGAGGCAGGCACAATCCGCCTCCGCAAACCCATCCGGCACCCAAAGATATGCTGGGGCCGGCGCAGGTCTGCGGCTTAAGCGTTATTCGATCTTCTGAATTGTCGATTTGGCCGCATTTGCTCTCGCCCTTGCGGACGCTGGCTCGCCGGGCGTGCGGGCATCCATGAACGTCTGCACCTCGTTGATCGTAACGTAGCCGCGCTGCTTCCTGTCGATTGCGGCAAAATGATCGGCAATGAAGCCCCAACCTGCCGCCCTGGCCTGCTCGGACGTCAAATAAGGCGAGGAGCCGGCTGCTGCAGTGAAGTCATCGATCAGCCGCTGATCAAGCTCATGGCGGATGCCGTCATCTGTGATGGGCCTCAGAACCGCCCCGGCCGGTTCGGGTGGAGGTGCGCCGAGCTCTTCGGCGGCATTGGCCTGGGACAGGCAGGACAAAACCACTGCGCTGGCCAGCATGAATTTTGTGAACTGTTTCATCGGAGGTTCCTCAATTCGATACGGTTGCAGGTACAGGGATGCTATAACCAGGGTCGTCGTAATATTGATTGAGCGCGGCCTTGAGTGGCTGCCGCGATTCTTCGGTATTATAGGTCATATGCCCGCCCTCGAACCATTTGACCGGCGTACGGTCGAGCATTGTCAGGGCCGGCACACCCTTGGCTCCGGCCCGGTAGACAAGGGCTTTCAGATCGAGTTCGGTTCGAAACCCGGGCGTGGCAACATCCTCATAGCCATGCAGGACAAGCAATTTAAGCGAGGGGTTATAGGCGAGCGCTTCCATCAGATCGGCAGTGCTGGCAGGGCTGGCAATGCCCGCAGAACCCCTGTGCGACCATGCCCAGTTGCCGATCGCTTCGTCCGACCTTATCGCATAGGTTGATGAGGTTTTATAATTGACGAAATCGGGGAGGTGGGTCTTCATTTCATTCTCGTAGGCAATGTCGATATACTTGTCCGCGCTATATTTGCTCGAGTTGGGCAATGCCATACGCGCATCGTAGCGGCCCAGCATTCTACCCGGAATAAGTTGCTTCGTGAATTCGCTGGGAAGCAGACTAAGATGATCCTTCCAGTAGCCGCTGGAAATGCCGGTCTTGGCGTAGAGCTCGTTAAAAAGGCTCTTTCCTTCCGCTCCTATACTGAATTTAACCCAAGGGGTGGGGAATTCGGTACTTGTTGGTCGGCCCGGGTATTTTGCCAGGATTGGCATATAGCTGTTGACAGTAAAGTCGGTCATCGATCGCAGATAAGCCTCCCTGGATGTGATGTTATGCGCCTGCGGCAAATTGAAGAAATTCGCGGTCATGGCATAGGAGGGCAAAAAGCTGGCGCAGGTGGCAGAAGCAATCTTTACAGGACGGTCTGAGTTATGGTCGCAATTCTGCAAATAATCGAGTATCGGCGAGTTGAGGATGATGCCGTTCAGAACTTTGGTAGGCTTGCCGGAAATGTCCGGGTCATAAGCGCCGGTGCCGGCCTTCAACAGGATATCGGCAACGATCGGCGTGCGAATGCCGCCATAGGACTCCCCATAGAGATATTTGGGTGAGCTCTGCCGGTTGTAGCGATTGGTGTAGGCGGCGACGAACCCGGCAACCACTTTCGTGTCAACATCGACGCCCCAGAAGGTCTGGTTCGTGCTTGGCGCAATCGCCGTCGACAGGCCGGTGCCGGGCGGATCGACAAAAACCAGATCGGTCTTGTCGAGGAGCGTAACGGCGTTCTCTTCAAGAGGAAAGCTGGTTGGCTGATTCGTATAGTACTTTTCAGGAATGTTGGGAGCATCGGATTTGAGGCGCTTCGGACCCCATGATCCGAAATGCAGCCAGATGGAGGGGCTACCCGGACCGCCATTCCAGAAAAAGGTGACGGGGCGCTTGTCATGGGGCAAGCCATCGCGCGTATAGGCGGTATAGAATATGGCAGCACGCGTGTCGTCATCGCCTTTGGCGATCAAATGGCCCGCTCTTGCCGTGAATTTGACGGTCTGGCTATCGATTTTCATGCTGTGGCGCATTGCCGATGCGGTTTCAATGACCGAAGCAGGCTGGATCGAGCCCGAAATGCCTGTGTTATAAATGTTCGGGTCTTTCAGCTCGTTGTCCTGCGGCGCCAGAACGTCGAATGCCGCATCCTCGAAGCCGCCTTCCGCCAGAATGGTGCCAAGCTCCCCACTCACGCCCGCCTGTTTCAGCACATCGGCCGCGGCGGCACTGTTGCCCTCACGGGCAAGCCCGGCCGCCTTGAGCAGCGCCAGCTCCTCTGTGATCTTCTTCGTCTCACTCAACTTCAGCGCCGCCATTTCATCGTCGAGCGCCGCACCCTTTTGGGCCTTCAATGCTGCCAATTCCTTATCGAGATCGTCGAGCTTCGTTGTCCGCAATGCCGCAATCTCATCGTTGATGACTGCGGTCTTCGCGATCTTCAATTCGGCAAGATCGTTCTCGATCGTCTTGGTCCCCGTCTCCTTCAGCGCTGCCATTTCCTTATCGAGATCGCCAGTTTTTCTGGCGCGTTGCACGTCGATTTCCTTGGCGAGCTCGGCTTCAAGTTCGCCTGTGCGCTTTAGCCTGAGCGCAGCGTTTTCCCCGTCAAGCGCCTCAGCCTTGTCGATCCTCAGCGCTGCAATCTTCGTATCGACATCCCCGGTTTTTTCCCCACGCAAGGTGGTGATTTCATTTTCGAGCTCCCCTGTCCGTTTGAGCCGGAGCCCTGCAATCTCGTTGTCGAGGGCTGTGACCTTTTCGGCGCGCCGTCCATCGGTCTCCGTCGTCAGATCCACTTCAAGCTCGCCAAGGCGCTTTAGCTTGAGTGCGGCAATTTCCCCGTCCAGCGCTTCGAGCTTGCCGGGCCGCAATGCCTCGATCTCCTGTCCTAGCTTGGCTGTCCTGCTCTCTTTGAGACCCGTCAACTCACCTTCGATGTCGGCGATGCGCTTGCTCTTTTGAGAGGTCAATTCGATATCCAAAGCCTTCAATTTCTGTTGCCTTGCGGATGCGATCTCCTCGTCAAGCGCAAGCTGGGCGGCAGACTTGTCTGCCTCGCTCGCCTTCTTCGCATCGTCGATGATTACGGTCGCGCTTGCTTGCGCATTGGCCCGGGTTGCAGCCGCCTCGGCATTTGCCTTGTCGGTGATCGCCTTGGCATTGGCCAACGCCTCGTTTTTTGACGCGTCGGCGTCGAATGTACTCGTGCCATCGGTCGAGGAATTGGACCCATTGCACGCTGCGAGCGCGAGCGCGGAAATGAGCAATAGATACTTGTAATTCATAGGTGCAAATTCCTGATTAGAAATGCACCAACACTTTCAAATTCGGCTGGAACCGACAATTCGCCTAAAGTTTAATCTTTTTAAAAAATGCATAGATTCTCGCCATATCCGTTCTGTGCGTCTCTTGATCCAAGGCGCAAAGCCGGATAGCGAAACCTATCATGGGGCCAAGAATGCCGCGCCTTCGTAGCCTAGTCCAGTTCCCTGCAAATCAGCGAGGGTTAGGCGGGAACCACCGGGTCGGAACGCATCACGTAATCACGCTTGGCTCATCACGTCCCGTATGGCCCTCGATATCGGCAAGGTCGTGCGCGGCGCGGATGAGATCGGCGAGCGCGCCCTGCGTTTCGAGATCGTGGCGCTTCGGATCGGGTTCGTAGCGCTCGATATAGACGCGGATCGTCGCGCCGGACGTGCCGGTGCCCGACAGGCGGAAGACGACGCGCGAGCCGCCTTCGAACAGGACGCGGATGCCCTGGTTCTTGCTCACCGATTTGTCGACTGGATCATGATAGGCGAAGTCATCGGCATGCGTGATCTTGAGGCCCTGGACCGAGGTGCCGGGTAGCGTTGGCAGCTTGGCCCGCAGATCGTCCATCAATTTGTTGGCGCCGGCCGTATCGACGCCTTCATAATCGTGGCGCGAATAATAATTGCGGCCGTAGGTTGCCCAATGCTCGTGCGCGATGTCTTTGACACTGACCTTGCGCACGGCAAGGATGTTGAGCCAGAGCAGCACTGCCCAGAGGCCATCCTTCTCGCGCACATGATTGGAGCCGGTGCCGGAGCTCTCCTCGCCGCAGATCGTCGCCATATCCGCATCGAGCAGGTTGCCGAAGAATTTCCAGCCGGTCGGGGTTTCATACATGCCGATCTTCAGCTTTTCCGCCACACGGTCCGCTGCGCCGCTGGTCGGCATCGAACGGGCGATGCCCTTGAGGCCGGCCTTGTAGCCGGGCGCGAGATGCGCATTGGCCGCAAGCATGGCGAGCGAATCGGACGGGGTGATGAAGATGCCTTTGCCGATGATGAGGTTGCGGTCGCCATCGCCATCGGAGGCCGCGCCGAAATCAGGACCATTTGGTGACATCAGGAGATCGTAGAGGTCTTTGGCATAGACGAGGTTGGGGTCGGGATGATGCCCGCCGAAATCTTCGAGTGGCACGAAATTGATGCAGGTGCCGTCCGGTGCGCCGAGGCGATGCTCGAGGATTTCCTTGCCGTAGGGGCCCGTGACCGCATGCATGGAATCGAAGCGCAGGGTAAAGCCCGACTTGATCAAGGCGCGGATCGCATCGAAGTCGAATAGCTGTTCCATCAGTTCGGCATAATCGGCGACGGGGTCGATGATCTCGATATCCATATCGCCGATCTTCTGCGTGCCGATCGTATCGATATCGATATCCGGCGCATCGGCGATCACATATTGCGTGATCGTCTTGGAGCGGGCGAAGATCGCCTCGGTGATCTTTTCGGGAGCAGGTCCGCCATTGCCGATATTGTACTTGATACCGAAATCCTCGGTAGGACCGCCCGGATTATGACTGGCCGACAGGACGAGCCCGCCGAACGCCTTGTATTTGCGGATGACATTGGAGGCTGCCGGCGTCGACAGGATGCCGCCCTTGCCGACAAGAACGCGCCCGAAGCCATTGGCGGCCGCCATCTTGACGGCGATCTGCACGACTTCGCGATTGTAGTAGCGGCCGTCGCCGCCGATCACCAATGTCTTGCCCTTGAAGCCTTCAAGCGAATCGAACACCGACTGGATGAAGTTCTCGACGTAGTTTTCCTGCTGAAACTCCGGGACTTTCTTGCGCAGGCCCGATGTTCCGGGCTTCTGGTCGTCGAATGGCTTGGTGGCAACGGTCTTGAACATGATGGGCTTCCAGTCTCACTTAAGCGTCTGCGACAATCTATGGGCCGGTCGTGTATCAGGTCAACACGACAGAATTTCGAAGGCACGACACAATTTGAAAGGTTGAAGGCGATAGGAGAATGTAGTAACATATCTACAACCAAAAGGAGGCTTCATGGGTATTACCACAATCTCCAGTAGAGAGTTCAATCAGCATGCCAGCGAGGCCAAAAAAGCGGCGAACGATGGGCCTGTTTTCATTACGGATCGGGGCCGGCCTGCGCACGTTCTCTTGAGTATTGAAGAATACAGAAAGCTGACAGGAACAGGCAAAAGTCTTGCGGATGCCTTGGCCCAGCAAGGTGATGACGGAGATTTCGATTACGAGTTTCCAAAGCTGGAAATACATTTCAAGCCTGTTGATTTTTCTTGATGTTCATTCTGGACACCAATTTTCTCTCAGAGATGCGC